>NZ_ASSB01000073.1:0-62192 GCF_000520755.1 Paenibacillus sp. 1-18 | reverse complement strand
CCCGCGTCTCAAAAGACGGGGTTTCTCGACAATCTGGGCTCCTGCAGATGCAGGAGCTGTTTTTGTCTGCACTAAACATTTAGTTGGCTGCATCATTGACACTGACCAGCACCGGGAAAATCCAGTGATCTTCTGTTGTGGGAAGCAAAATTTAAGGAGCTCCTTTATGAGAAGATGAAGGCTCTCTATCTGATGAATCACAGACCACGAAAATGTTTGGGATGGAAAACGGCTCATGAATCCTTTTCAGAGGAACTGTCGCACTTGGCTTGACAATCCGTTGAGTTAATTACTTCGCATACCGTATTGCTCGTAGGGCAGCGCTATAAAAGATGCTGTGCATTCAATTCTAGTAAGGCTGTAGAGATTTTGGGATGTACAGGAGCCTTCAGCTCTATAGAAGCAGTAAAGCCGCCCAATCTTGTTGGGCGGCTTTACTCTACAACAAATTTATACGTTTACTGATGTTACTTTACTGATGTCACTTACTGTCCGTTCGAGCTCCAGCTTCTTTTCTTGAGCAAATAGATTCCGGCTACCAGAATGAACCACACCGGTGTAACAAACAGCGCCACTCTAGTATCCTCGGCTAATGCCAAGATAACCAGAACGAAGACGAGAAAAGCCAGCACAATATAGTTAGACAGCGGGTACAGCGGCAGCTTGAATGTGTTGCGGCTGGCCAGCTCAGGCCGCGTGCGGCGATATCTCAGATGGCTGATTATGGTGATTCCCCAGACAAAGATAAAGCAAACCGTTGATACACTTGTAATTAAGGTAAATACTCCTTCAGGCATCACATAGTTCAGGATAATTGCGATCAAAATGACGATACTGGAGAACAGCAACGCATTGGACGGAACCTTCCTGCTGTTCAGCCGGCTCAATGAACTGGGGGCGTTGCCATCCTTAGCCATGGAGAACACCATCCGGCTTGTACTAAAAATAGCACTGTTGCAGGCTGAGGCCGCAGAGGTCAGCACAACAAAATTGACAATTCCTCCTGCTGCGGCAATGCCAATGGCTGTAAATACCTGTACAAACGGACTTTCACCCGGTACAATCTCGTTCCACGGATAAATGCTCATGATGATCAGCAGTGCACCGACATAGAAGAGCAGAATCCGGATTGGGATATTATTGATAGCTTTCGGAATGACCTTCTCGGGGTCCTTGGTTTCCCCTGCCGTCAGTCCAACAAGCTCCATGCCTACGAAGGCGAAGACCACCATTTGAAAAGAAAGCAGAAAACCATGAATCCCTTTCGGGAAGATTCCGCCGTGACTCCAGAGATTAACGAAGCTCGAAGGTCCCTTGGTGGTGGAGAAGCCTTTGACAATCATAAATAACCCGACAACAATCAAGGCCAGAATCGCCAATACCTTGATTAGGGCAAACCAAAATTCCATCTCCCCGAACAGCTTAACCGTCGCCAGGTTCATAAGGAGTAGAATCACAAGTGCGATTAACCCTGGCATCCACTGAGGAATCTGCGGAAACCAATATTGAGTATACAGCCCGACCGCCGTCAGATCTGCCATCGCAATCGAAATCCAGCAGAACCAGTAGGTCCAACCGGTAATAAAAGCTGCCATATTCCCCAGATAGTCCTTAACAAAATCAACAAACGAATGATATTCCAAATTACTGAGCAGCAACTCCCCCAATGCACGCATTAACAGGAACAGAACCATACCTGTAATGATGTAGGCGATCAGGATGGATGGACCTGCCAGATGGATCGATTTTCCTGCCCCGAGGAACAAGCCAGTACCAATAGCCCCTCCGATGGCCATCAGCTGTACATGCCTGTTTTTCAACCCCCGTGTTAACTTTTCTTCCTGCATGGAAACTCACCACTCTCTTTCTGTAAATACTTCCTATGGACTGAAAATTTTTATACCTTTCATATTATAATAATTTGACCAGAATACCTATCCTTAAGCTGAAATTTTTTAGTTCATACAAAAAAGCCCACCTTTCACGGTTAGGACTGGACTACAACACTGTTAATCGGTAATCAATTGTGGACAGACAGCAGTGTATTAAACTACGTTCCAGCAATTGTATGTGTTTTTATCAATCATAAACCATTTTTCACTAACTGGTATGCACCATAGTCTTCTTCCGATTGATATTTAATTAATTGCCGTTGGCAGTTCGTTTTTGCTCGCCCTTGTTTCTTGTAATAATGTTGCCCAGGTCGGCGTCACATCACAAAAGAAAACGAACTTGTTACTCGTTTTCTTCTTTATTTGAGGCAGCAGTCGAGTGGATTTAGGCAGGTGCTAGATCATTTACGAATCGGCGCTGCAAGGTCTATACTGTAGTATAAAAAAGGAAGTTATGTATGTTCAGAACGTTTTAGAAGGGAGGCCTATAAAAAATAGACAGCCATGAAGCTGTCTATTCAGAGTGTCGAGAAAGTCCAACGGACTTTCTCGACACTTTATTTTTTATTTGGGGAGACTCAACTTTTAAAACAAAAATCGATTTAAAACGATCTGAGGACCCATTTTTATTTGATCAAAATGGCCATTTTAAACCTCATTAAAAAAACAGGGGGTTTCTCGACAGCCTGAATAGACAGCCATGAAGCTGTCTATTTTTAATTTTGATCCTGCTGCTTTTCCGGTGGAAAGTGACAGACCATCTGAAATTACCAGTTGATTAATAATATTTTTTAATACTTACAACGGCTCTTTTCTGAGTAAAGGGGCAGGGCTATAACCGAAATGGTCATCGACCACCGAGGCTTTAATAAACTTTTCTCCTGCTAGAAGAAAGATAGCCGAGCTCTTCCCGGTATTTGGCCACTGTTCTGCGTGACAGCTCCAACCCTTCCTTAGCCAGCAGTTCTGTGATTGCCTGATCCGAAAACGGTTTTTTCTTCTCTTCGCCGTCGATGAGCTGCTTAATACGCATTTTTACGCTCTCCGATGAAGGGGCATCTCCGTCTTTCGACCCCAGGGCGGAGGTGAAGAAATATTTGAGCTCAAACAATCCACGGGGCGTCTGCATGTATTTGTTACTGATCGCCCGGCTGATCGTGGATTCATGCAAGCCGGTACTTTCAGCAATCTCCTTTTGGGTCATCGGTTTAAGGTAATGAACGCCATGCTCGAAAAATTCCCACTGCCTATCAACAATGGCTTGGGCTACACGCATCAGGGTCAGGCGGCGCTGCTCAAGGCTATGAATAAGCCATAATGCCGTGTTCATCTTCTCATGAAGAAACTGCTTCTCTGCTCCCAACGCCTGCTCCCGGAGCATACGCTGGTAAAAAGGATTAATCCCGACGCGCGGGACTGTGATATCATTAACTGTCACAATGTAGTCGTTCTTGGATTTCTCTACCGAGATATCTGCTATGTGATACGGGTGATCATATGGGGCAAATGCCGCCCCCGGACAAGGATTCAACTTGCGTATCTGGTCGGTGATTTGCTGTACCTCGCGAATGCTAATACCCAGAGCATCCGCGATTTTTTGTATGCGGTTACATGAAAGATTAACCATGTGATGTCGCACGATCTCTTCCAGGTAAACATCATCATTACCGGCATATCTCAGCTGCAAAAGAAGACATTCCTCCAGGCTGCGGGCAGCAATTCCTGCCGGTTCAAAGCCTTGGATCAGGGCGAGAATATTTTCAACCTCTTCAGTGGGGACGTCAAGTATTTCGGCAACTGTGTTTACCTCCAGCTCGAGGTAGCCTTTTTCATTTAAATTTCCAATAAGAAACATGGCAATCGTCTGTTGTAGCTTGGATAACCCGCGGACCATCCCAAGCTGCGCTTTGAGATGTCTATATAAATTATCCGCAGGGTTAGAGACAAAATCCAGAAGATCTACCGGATTATCGTTTTTTCGTGGTGCATATTCTTCCTCTTTACTTATCCTTTTGATGGACATGTCAATCTCTGTCAAATCAATAATCGGATTTTCATCCGCTTGCTCATGAAGATAGGACATTAGATCGACAGAAGAATATTGAAGAATCGTGATGGCTTGTCGTAATTCAGGAGTCATAGCCAGCCTGAATGCTTGCTCTTGCTGTAATCCGTAGCGTATCATTTTATCTCAGCTCCTTGCTGGGCAACAATATAGCTTTTAATGAAACTTATTCGTGAAGCTAATGCAATTATACTGCCAACCTCTGATCTTGGAAAAGAAGTGAATGGAATAAGTTGAGTATGAATTGTGGATGGATTCAATGAAGAGCGTACCAGATTACTTATTAACTTGTCAGTTTATTTTTTTGTAGAGGATTATTTCTTTTTTTATATACTAATTACATGAGAACTAGTCACCTGGGGGAATACTGTGAAACGAATTGATGAGATTTTAGAGTATATTGCCAATGGAACAAAGAAACTAACGGTAGAGGCTTTGCTGGACGGCGGTGGAATTACGGCAGCGGAAATAGCCGATCATCAGAATATGCTGAGAAATAATGTAAGCAAGGAGCTTAATAGTCTGCTTCGCGCCGACTTGATTATTAAAATCAAGGGAAGACCCGTCAAGTTTTTGCACAAGCAGGTAATCGAGGAGACTTTTAGAGTCCAGCTGAAAGAGAAACAGATCCAAGTCAACAGCATTAATGAAATATTGCTGCCTGGAGAGCAAGTCGATCCGTTTCACGCCTTAATCGGTTTCATGGGTAGTATGAGAAATCAGGTGGAGCAGGGAAAAGCGGCAATATTATATCCGCCGAAGGGCCTGCATACGCTGATTGTGGGGCAGACTGGCGTGGGAAAAACGATGTTTGCCAGGTTGATGTATAATTATGGGAAATATATGAAGCGGTTTTCAGAGCAAGCACCGTTTATCGTATTTAACTGCGCCGATTATTATAATAACCCTCAATTGCTACTTTCCCATATTTTTGGTCATGTGAAAGGGGCATTTACCGGGGCTGATCGGGAGAAGGAAGGGCTGGTCGAGAAAGCTGACGGTGGTATCCTGTTTTTAGATGAGATTCATCGGTTGCCTCCAGAAGGTCAGGAAATGATATTTTATTTCATGGACACGAACAGCTATAACAAATTGGGCGAGTCGGAACGCAAGCGGGAAGCAAACGTGCTGCTCATCGGCGCTACGACCGAAGATCCCGGTTCTTCCATGCTTAAGACCTTTATTAGACGGATACCGATTACGATCAACATTCCTTCCCTGCAAGAACGAACCGTTGAAGAGCGGTTTTTGATCCTGAAGCATCTCTTCGCAAACGAGGCCCATCGTGTGAACAAGCCCATCAGGGTTGAATTGGAAACGGTAAAAGCACTGATTGGAAGCGTAACCTATGGCAATATCGGCCAGTTGAAATCGAACATTCAGCTTGTGTGTGCTAAAGGATTTTTGAACAGCATACATGAAAATAAGGAAGAGATTGAACTTGATTTTAAAATTTTGCCCGGAAATATCAAGGAAGGCCTATTTAATATGGGAAAAAATCGCAAGGAGATTGCCGAAATGGAAATGGTCAACTCCTCGCTGTATATTACTCCTGAAGGCAGCAAAGGAATGGATGAAGCAGACGCTTCTGAACTGCCGTTCAATCTTTACAAACTGATTGAAGACAAAATAGGGATGCTGAAGGAAGAAGGGCTTGACGACAGCTTTATCAATAAGTTTATTACTACAGATGTCAATATTCATATTAAAAGCTTCTATAACCGATTTTATAACATCAAAGGAGGCCGGGAACGAATCCTTAAAATCGTGGGCAGAAATATCCTGGAATTCGCTGAACAGGTGCAGGAGATGGCTCAAACAGAACTGGGCAGAAAGTACAGCGACAGGTTTGTTTATGCCTTCAGCCTTCATTTGAGTGCCTTTTTAAAGCGAATCCGAGAGAAGAAATATATCAGTAAACAAGTCTATGATCCGATGAATGATCAGGATGAAGAATACAGACTGGCACTCATTATCAAGGATTTGATCGAGTCCAAGTTTGAAGTCAGCGTACCCGATGCCGAGACTACCTATGTGGCGATCCTTCTAAAATCAGTAGAAGAGGAGCATCAAGGAAATGTGGGGATTATCGTAGCTGCCCATGGCAACAGTACAGCAAGCAGTATCGTTGGTGTCGTCAATAGCCTGCTGGGAAGCTCAAATATTTGCGCAGTAGACATGCCTTTGGATGTTAGCCCCAGAGAAATCCTGGAGGTTATTGTTGATAAAGTTAGGAGCATTGACAATGGCAGAGGCGTATTGCTGCTGGTTGATATGGGCTCCCTGCTCAATTTTGAAGCAACCATTATGGAACGTGTCGGGATTAAGGTGAAGACTATTGATATGGTTTCAACTCCGCTTACGTTGGAGGCTGTGCGAAAGGCCAGTATTTTTGATATGAATATAGAGGAAATTTATCAATCTTTGAAGGATTTTCGTGGATATAACAATGGAAATGCCGGAGTGAAAGCGGAGAAGACCAGTAATAAGGTAATCGTGACGGTCTGTTCCTCCGGCAAAGGCGCCGCAGCCAAGCTAAAGGAGTTTGTAGAGAAGGTCGTTTATGACTTAACCGAAGAGAAAATAGCCGTTGTACCGGCAAAGGTCAGGGAATTGGACAAAGTAGTGAAGGATTTACGGGCCAAGCATACGATTCTTGCGGTGATTGGAGTTAAGCGGCCAAGCGAGCTGAATGTACCGTTTATCCCTTTGGAAAAACTGATCGAGGCCAGCGGTGAGCAGGCATTAAGAGAACTGTTGCTGAACAATCAGTTGCCTGTTATGCATGAACACGGAAGCGTGGTCGTTAGAGATCTATGTGAGGATACACTAAAGGAGTTTATGACTTATTTGAATCCTCACAAAATTCTGGGGATTTTGATGAAATTTATCGAGCAACTGGAACAGGAACTGGATGCCGATTTTCATTATGCAAAGAAGGTTCAGCTTGCTGTTCATACGGCTCATGCGATGGAACGAATGGTTATTGGAGAAGGGTTAGTATATCAGGGGGATGTATCCTTGCTTGGCCAACGAGTGCTCGATGCGGTGAACCGTTCCTGCAATATATTTGCTTCCAGTATTAACATCAAGCTGACTAATGATGAAAAATATTATATTTGCGAAATCCTAAGCGAAGTATATAACTGTATCCCCGAGTAATGACGTAAGTGTATAAAACGATGCTGGATGTGTATTAAACATACGAATGAGGAGAATAAGCAGGTGGCCAGAAAAGACCAAATCCCCGGAAAAGCCAGGGGGTTTGGTCTTTTTTTGATGATTGAACGAGTCATACAGAATGTTGGCACGAGACTTGCATATAAGTATAGGCGAAGGATGTAAGGAGGGGGTGAAACAAATGATAGGTGTTATTGTTGGCACACACGGAAAACTTTCCAAAGAGATCTTAAGATCCACGGAAATGATTTTCGGTCATCTGGATAATGTGGTGGGCGTGACGTTTGAGCCTGGTGAAAGCGTTAACGGACTTGTTGAGAAGTACAAAGCGGCCTTGGAAACGATTGATTGGACGGACGGACTGATCTTTCTCGTCGATTTGTTTGGTGGCAGTCCCTATAATGCAGCCAGCAGGATTGTAGCCGGCTATGAAAAAATGGACATTGTAACAGGGGTAAACCTGCCAATGATCGTAGACCTGCTGACCAATAGAGGGCTGGAGAACGTGGAGAATCTGAGTGATCTGGTCATCCGTGCGGGTCAGGATTCGATGAAGTCTTTTCGTGTCATCCGGGACATACAAACAGAGGAGGAATTATAGGTATGGAAATATCATTTGTTCGTATTGATGACCGTCTGATTCATGGTCAGGTGGCTACTGTGTGGGTGAAGGAAACGAAGTGTAACAAAATTATCGCCGTCAGCGATGAGGTCGCTGCGGATACGCTGCGCAAAACCTTATTGCTACAGGTGGCGCCGCCGGGGATTAAGGCTTATGTTGTCACGATTGCGAAAGCGATTGAAGCTTACAACAACCCTAAATATAACGATTTCAAGACCTTGTTCCTGTTTACCAATCCGACGGATGTACTGCGGGTTGTAGAAGGCGGGGTCCCGTTTACATCGGTAAATGTAGGTGGGATGTGCTTCAAAGAAGGCAAAACACAAATTACCGGAGCGGTGTCCGTAGACAAGCAGGATGTAGAGGCATTTCATAAACTGCACGAAAAGGGGATTGAACTGGAAATTAGAAAAGTAGCCAGTGATCCTAAAATCGATTTGATTAACAAGCTCCAAAATGTCCAGTTTTAACAGCACGTACGCATAAGAGAGGGGGTCAAACATGAGTGCTTTTGAAATTGTAATGGTCGCGCTGATTGCAGCCATTTGCGGAATGGGCAGTGTTTTGGATGAAGGACAGACTCATCGGCCTATAGTTGCGTGTACACTGATTGGTCTGGTTTTGGGTGATCTTAAAACGGGCATTATTCTAGGCGGTACGCTGGAATTGATGGCTTTGGGTTGGATGAATGTCGGAGCGTCCATGGCTCCGGATGCGGCTTTGGCCAGTGTAGTCTCGACCATATTGGTTATTGTTGGACATCAGTCGATTGGTGCCGGAATTGCCGTTGCGATTCCGATTGCAGCTGCCGGACAAGTGTTGACCATTTTTGTTAGAACGATTACCGTGTTCTTTCAGCACCTGGCAGATAAATATGCCGAATCTTCAAATTTCAAAGGAATTGAATTATGTCACTTCATAGCCCTCCTTCTTCAGGGATTACGCGTCGCTCTGCCTGCCGTATTGGTGGCTATTGCAGCAGAAACTGGTCTGGTTACGACTTTGCTGGATGCGATCCCGGAGGTCATTACAAAAGGGCTGCAAATTGCAGGGGGATTTATCGTCGTTGTAGGGTATGCCATGGTTATTAACATGATGGCAGCCAAATACCTGATGCCTTTCTTTTTCCTGGGCTTTGTCATCGCGGCATTTACAAGCATCAATCTGGTTGGCTTTGGAATCATAGGGGCGGTTCTGGCTCTGCTGTATATCCAGCTCAATCCTAAATATAGCCAGCGAAAAGATCAAATGGGTGAAATTGAAGAGCTCTAAAGAAATTCCTAATGAAAGGGTGGGGTACTATGGAAGAAAAAAAGTTGACAAAAAGCGATTTAAACAAAATGTTTTTCCGTTCATGGTTCCTGCTGGGCTCGTTTAACTTTGAGCGTATGCAGTCGATTGGTTTTTGTGTCACCTTGATTCCGGCAATCAAGCGGCTATACAGCAAGAAGGAAGACCAAAAAGAAGCACTAAAGCGGCATCTGGAGTTTTTTAATACTCAACCGTTTATCTCTGCACCGATTATGGGGGTAACGGCGGCTATGGAGGAGCAGAAAGCCAATGGCCAGCCGATTGATAATGCTACCATAAGCGGAGTGAAAATAGGCTTAATGGGGCCTTTGGCTGGAGTAGGGGACCCTATTTTCTGGGGAACGTTACGCCCCGTTCTGGCTGCGTTGGGAGCTTCCATTGCATTGTCCGGGAGTGTTATCGGGCCTATCCTATTTTTCTTGCTCTTTAATGTTATTCGCCTGGCAACCAAGTGGTACGGACTGAAATACGGCTACCAAAAAGGGACGGAGATTGTGTCCGACATGTCCGGAAACCGGCTGCAAAAGCTTACGGAATCGGCCTCCATCCTGGGACTTTTTGTTATGGGCGCACTCGTATCGAAATGGACTACTCTGAATGTGCCACTCGAAGTATCCAGATATACCCGTTCGGATGGAGTAGAGGTTGTTACGACGATACAGATGATTCTGGATCAATTGATGCCTGGTCTGTTGCCTCTCTTGCTGACTTTTTTGTGCATGAGACTGCTCAAAAAGAAAGTGAATGCTATAGCTCTGATTTTTGCTTTATTCGCAATCGGAATTATTGGATACGCTCTTGGCGTATTGGCTTAAGCCCATTTGTAAAGTGATCCGGTCAAGTAGCCATCTCTGACCGGAAACCCGCTTTTTGAATTTGTAAACGCTTTAAATTCTACTGGTTAAAATATTCCATAATCTACAAGCGAACCTGCAAGCGTTCAACGATGGTCGTGGAAGACTGATGGCCTGTTTGAAGCTGATACAGGCAAGGCTCTATACCTTAAATCACCACAGGCTCAATGATGGTTTTAAAGCCATCTTGAGCCTGTAAACTTTCACCCACATCCTCATGAAATAGGGAGAATTCTGATGACGATATTTACCAGATCAATGGGAGGTAAGGAGATCTTCTGCAATCTTCACTAAGTCCTGCTTGACCAGCGGACTACTCGGATTATCATAAATTTCGTAGAGCAAATGATGGTCGTCATCTTTCCAGCCAAGCCGGTTTTTGCTGGTAATGGATGCCCCGCTTATCTCACCCGATTTGATGTAATAGGCCGCGGTTCCTTTAATCGTCAGCTTCTCAGCTGCATCTCGATCATTCTGAAAGACAGTCAGCTTGGAATCAGGCGTAAGTGTCGTAATGGAAATGCTCACATAATCGCTTCCTTTCACATACCGTGCTGCAGTAAAGTCTGCCTTTTCCCAGCTAAGCTTCTTGATAAACAGCTTTTCGCCTGCTGGAGCGGTTTTGGACTTCTGAATGAGCTCATCTGCCAAAGTGCGGTATTCTTTATTTTGCAGAAATTTGGGATACATAAAGGCAGGATATACATATCCGTAATCGAAACGGTAGCCGTTCGGTAGATGGGATGGACTATCCAAGCGTGGTGCATGCGTCCGTTTAATTTCATTTTGCAGACTGTTGAAACTGGAAAATTCCCCTTGTTTATATTCAAATTTGATCGGATTGGACCGATCTGCGTTATTCATAAAATCATCCTTAATATAATAGGCGGCATATTCTCCCGGCTGAAGCTGGTCTTTGACCTGTTGGCTGTACGCATTCAGTAGCCGGGAATACGTCTTGGCAAAATCTGTGGGCTCGTCAGCTTTAGCTGTATTTAATACGACGTCGCCCTTGCTGTTACGAAATTCAAGGTATTGCGAAGCCGCATATCCGGTTAGGGAAGCACCCAAAACAAAAAACGAGATCATTGCGGGGACTGCGATACCGGAGCGTAGGCCTTTGGCAAACAGCCTCGCTTTTCGTTGCTCCTTCTGATAGACCCGATCCATCACCTTGTCCGTGACATCAAACACCTGGATTTTGGACGCTTTTGTCGGCAGCAAATCCATTTCTTTTATGCTTTCGTCTTGAACAGTGTGCTGAAATTCACGCATTCCTCTTCCTCCTTCACAGGGCTCATCATTTTTTTGAGCTTTGTTTTCGTCCTGCCGTATTTTTTCTTAATAGCTTCCTGGCTTTTGTTCATGATTTCACCGATCTCACCAAACGACTTTTCATCAAATATTCGTAGTACCAGCAAACTCCGCTCCTCTGCTGTCAGTTTGTTCAGCGCCCGGCCGAGCGGCTCACTGAAAAGCTGGCTTTCTATGGCCTGTGCAGCACTGTCAGTGGCAGTCATATTGTGGGTGAACAGCCCAAGCTTCAATGTTTGGTGTAATTTCTTCCGGCGAATCAAGTTCAAACAATGATAATAAGCTATTTTATACAACCAGGACGAGAAGCTTACTGTCGGCTTGTACATGTTAATTTTCTCAAATGACTTGACCAGGATATCCTGAACGGCGTCCTCTGCTTCTTGTTCGTTGCCCAGAAGCCGCCAGCAGTACACCAGAATCTGACGCTGGTATTTCTTTACGATAAAAGCGTAATCCTGAATCTCGCCTGCCTGGACCCGCTTGATTCTGTATTCTACTTCTTCATCCAAATCTTTAGGCACCTCCTCTGTTCAGCATGATGTATATATAACAAGCGAAGTGAGCCCAAAAGGAGAGCCCCTGCAAAAGCCTTGCTTTTGTTTAAATCAAGACTCCGAACTGGAAAACAGATGCCGAAAAATGCAAAAGGAGCCCATTCTCAAGCGAGGATGGGCTCCTTTTTCTCGTGCGCCCGGCATGGGCGATAACTTGGCGGTGAAAGTCCGCTACAGGCTTGGCAGTAGGAACTGTTAGCCAAGGGCAAGGGTGTCTGCCGCGAGGCAATCTGAAGGAAGCCGGAGGCAAACCCTCGGTCTGACGAACAGAAATCACATAGAAGGCATGATGGAACGGACGAGCTTGCGAGACAAAGTGAAGTCCAATACTGCCCGAATTCCATGATGTAAATGTGACAGATAGATGAGGGGAAGGTTATCGCTCTTACCCGGGGAGGTCTCACAGACGTTGTGTAGGAAAAAAAATATTATCCGAAAGACGGAGTAGAGCTTGCTGTGAGAAGTCAGCAGAGGCCATAGTACCGGAAGTTTTTTTTTCGGAAAGGGCTGAACAATCGTAAGTCTTGAGTACAAACAGGAAGGAGAGTCGGTGTGATGAAAGCAGAATACCGAAAGGGCTCTGCAAAGGGATAGCGTGGAACGCGAAGAGTATGCAGGAGCGCGGAGCATCGGCACTCGGGAAAGTAGGGAAAGAGGCGGTGCAAGCGACGTGCTGGAAAAGATACTGGACAGGAACAACCTGAACAGAGCCTACCAGCAAGTCAAGCGCAATCACGGAGCGCCGGGAATCGACGGAATGACCGTCGAGGCGGCATTGCCGTGGCTGCGGGAGAACAGAGTGGAACTCTTGGGAAGCATCCGGGATGGAAAATACAAGCCAAGCCCGGTACGACGCAAGAACATCCCCAAACCAGATGGAAGCGGAGTCCGAAAGTTCGGCATCCCGACGGTCGTAGATCGCATCATCCAGCAAGCCATTGCCCAGCAACTGCAACCGCTGTTTGAGCCGCTCTTTTCGGAAGGAAGCTACGGCTATCGCCCAAGGCGAAGTGCCCAGCAAGCGATTCGAAAAGTGAAGACTTATGCGGAGCAGGGTTATAGCCATGCGGTAGAATTCGACCTCTCGAAGTATTTCGATACGCTGAACCATGAACTGCTCATGAACCTCCTGCGCAAGCAAATTCAGGACAAGCGCGTGACGGGCCTGATTAAAAAGTACCTGAAGAGCGGAGTGATGGAAAACGGAATACGCCGCAAAACAGAAGAAGGTTCTCCGCAGGGTGGGCCGCTGTCGCCGCTTTTAGCGAACATCTATCTGAACGAATACGATCAGGAGATGCAAAGCCGAGGCGTGAGGTTCATTCGGTACGCGGATGACATCGTGGTACTGGCAAAGAGCAAACGAGCAGCAACGCGGCTATTGAAATCAAGCCGGACGTATCTGGAGAACAAGCTAAAACTCCAGATGAATGCGCAGAAAAGCAAGGTCGTCAGTGCCGTGGCACGAAAGCACTTCAAATTTCTTGGATTCGCCTTGGGAAAGAACAGAAACGGGATGTACATTCGGGTTCACCCGCAATCCCTCACGAAGGCAAAGAGGAAACTGAAAGAGCTAACGAGCCGGAGTCAAGGCAGGAATGCCAGGCAGGTGATGGAAAACGTCAAGGTCTACATTCGCGGATGGATTGGTTATTTCTATGTAGCCGACATGAAGCGAATCCTGCAAAGTTGGAATGAATGGCTGCGAAGACGAATGCGCATGTACATCTGGAAAGAGTGGAAGAAACCGAGAACGAAGGTACGGAACCTGCGAAAGCTGGGAGTACCGGAGGGGCAGGCCTACCCATGGGGAAACACCCGTCTGGGGTACTGGCGCATTGCCGGAAGTGCGATAATGCAACGCTCGGTTACAAACAAAAGGCTCGTACAGGCAGGGGATTATGACTTCCCTGCGCAGTACGAGCGTCTACGTCAATTGTACTTAAACGGTTGAACCGCCGTATACCGAACGGTACGTACGGTGGTGTGAGAGGTCGGCTACTCAACTAATGGGTAGCCTCCTACTCGATTTCACCCTTTTGGCCATTCTGTACAATGAAAAGCCGGCCCGTCCATTTCCATAATCCCGTTATCATTTATGTCTATCACTCATACTTTTCTGCGACTAATGAATGGGTAGGGATATCCCTTGTACTTTGACGTTTATCATGCCAATGGATAGGCCCGTATACTTCTCAATGGCTTCCCGAACATTTTTCTGTAATTCTCTGCCTACATCGTACATTTTTGTTCCATAATGCACGACAATGCTTAAATCGACATCCAGCCCTGATTCTGTCACATGAAGCTCAATGCCATTTTGCAGGCTTTTCCTACTTAACTTGTTGGTGATTCCTTCGACGACTCCCGTTGACATCGATGCAATTCCCATTGTTGCAGTTGCTGTCTTGCCAATGATATTAGAAATAGCATCCTTGGAAATCGCAATACTTCCCAGTACGTTTTGAATTAACATGCAGGATTCCTCCTCGTGTGTGTTCGCCTCTTCATGATGCAGTGTGACCCTTACTCAGTTGCTTTGAATCCATGGTAAAAAGTATTTACAACCAGTGCTGCGGCAGAGTTTTTTGCGATATTACCGTTCTTTACTTGCTGCCATGTTAGAAATAGCAGCGAGTAGAGGACATCCATGATCCATTCTTTACCAATATGTGGCTGAAAATAACCTTTCTGTTGCAATATTTGTATCACATGCAATATGGGTTCTCTCAGCTTCTGATCTGCTCCTTCAATCTCCTTGTTATAGTTGACGGATGCATCATGAGCAAGAAAATAAATTTTGTCTCCTAACGGAATAAGTGCTTCAATCAACTCTGGAATGTAGTTTTCATAGTTGTCCTCATCCAAAGAGATTCCTTTTATGGTTTCACTTACGACTTCGATGGCTCGAAATCCCAGATGAATCATCAATTGCTCCCTGCTTTCAACATAGCGATGCAAGGTGGCAGTGCCAATTCCTGCATAATCGGCAATCTCGTTCATAGAGGCGGTTGGCTTTTCGATAAGTAGCATAGTGGCTACGTCCAACAGGCTATTAAGCCTTATTTGCTTGATCGTTGTCATGTCCTTCTTCATTAGAAAATCCTTCTCTTATTAATAATTTTTTTTGTAATTAATTGATAGTTTTTTATATCATTTAATTGGATTTTAAATCAACCATCGAGAATAGTCAAATCCAAGCATCCACATTTCAGAAATCAACATCATAACTCGATTTTTTTGTTTCTTACCTTAATCCCTTGAATTCGAATAGGGAAGTCCCTCGACATGTACAGCTCTAGCTATATTGTGATTGAAGTCACATATAACATAACTCACGACATTAGAATAGAAGCATAGACAATATTTAGTAGGATCGTAGGAGTAGTCGTCGGTAGGAATGTCGTCGAATGAATGGAGGAACCGGTATATGATAAACAGTAAACAAAAGCTTGTGGTTATAGGTAACGGGATGGCTGGTATCAATACGGTCGAACAAATTCTTAAGTTAACGGATAAATATGAAGTTACAGTCCTTGGAAATGAGCCGCATCCGAACTATAACAGGATCATGCTCTCTTATGTTTTGGAGGGTAGTAAAACCATCGAGGACATTATACTGAATGATCTGCAATGGTATGAGGATCAAGGTATTACTTTATATACTGGGAAAACGGTGCGCAGCATCGACGGGGAACGAAAGAGGATTCACACTGAGGATGGACTTGAAATTGATTACGATGTAGCTTTGGTGGCTACTGGCTCCCAGTCGTTTATTTTGCCTATTCCGGGTAAAGAATTACCGGGCGTCATCGGTTTTCGGGATATTGCCGATTGTTCGGCAATGCTTGAGGCGGCCAAAACCTATAAAAAGGCAGCGGTCATTGGTGGAGGGTTGTTGGGACTGGAAGCGGCTAAAGGCCTGGTCAATCTCGGCATGGACGTAACGGTTGTTCATTTGATGGAGGATTTGATGGAGCGTCAGCTCGATCGGGAAGCCTCTGCGATGCTGAAAGCAGAACTAGAACGCCAGGGAATCAAGTTTGCCATGCAAATGCAAACTGCTGAGGTATATGGTCAGGATCGGGTGCAGGGACTTCGGTTCTCGGATGGAAGCGAACTGGAGGCAGATCTGGTTGTAATGGCTGTCGGGATAAAGCCTAACATTCAGGTGGCTGTGCAAAGTGGTATAGAAACAAAACGTGGAATTGTGGTCGATGATTTGATGAGGACCTCCATGCCGGATGTATATGCTGTAGGGGAGTGTGCTGAACACCGCGGGATCTGTTACGGTCTGGTTGCTCCGCTGTTTGAACAGGGAAGTGTCATTGCCAAGCATTTTGCAGGTGCGGATACCGAAGGCTATCAGGGATCAGTGGTTTCCACCAAGCTCAAAATTTCAGGGGTGGATGTTTTCTCGGCTGGCGAATTCATAACTACTCCTGAACATACGGTGATTGTGGCAAAGGATGAGTGGAAGCGCACCTACAAAAAAGTGCTGCTTCGTGAAAATAAAATTGTCGGAGCGGTGCTGTTCGGAGATGTGAGCGAATCCGCCAGCCTTCAAAAATATGTACGGCAGCAAACGCTGATGACTGATGAAATATATGGCCAGCTCATGGGTACCGGATGTTGTCAAGATGGGGCTAAAACCTTATCCGCTGAAACGATGGCCGATGATGAAATTGTCTGCGGCTGCAACGGTGTAACTAAAAAGGCGATTGTTGATGCAATTCATGAAAATGGGTTGACTACAGTCGATGAAATTAAAGCCTGTACCGGGGCAACGCGGTCCTGTGGAGGGTGTAAGCCAGTCGTTGAACAAATTCTCCAGTATGTTCTTGGAGACAGCTTCCAAACGGCAGCCAAGCAGGGAATATGCGGCTGCACCACATTGAGCCGGGATGAGATTGTTGAAGCTATCAGAACCAAGGGCCTTACAACGACACGTGAAGTTATGAATGTGCTTGGTTGGCATAATGATGAAGGGTGCTCCAAGTGTCGCCCGGCGCTGAATTATTATTTGGGAATGATTAACCCGGATACCTATGAAAATGAAGAAGATTCCCGATTTGTGAATGAGCGACTGCACGCCAACATTCAAAAGGATGGAACATTTACAGTTGTGCCAAGAATGTACGGCGGTGTTACGACTCCAGAGGATTTGAAGAAAATAGCTGATGTTTCTCTTAAATACAACGTTAAAGTGGTTAAAGTAACAGGGGGGCAGCGGCTAGATCTGATTGGTGTCCGTAAAGAGGATTTGCCTAAGGTATGGGAAGAACTCGACATGCCGTCAGGATATGCCTACGCGAAATCGCTCCGTACAGTTAAAACCTGCGTTGGATCACAATTTTGCCGGTTTGGCACACAGGATTCCATGGGAATGGGAGAGGTGCTGGAACGGAAATTTGAAAGATTGGATTTTCCGGCAAAATTTAAATTAGCGGTCAACGGTTGTCCGCGCAACTGTGCCGAATCATGTACGAAGGATATCGGAATTGTGGGTAATGATGGAGGCTGGGAGATTTTTATCGGTGGAAATGGCGGTATTAAAGCGCGGTTGGCTGATTCGCTCTGCAAGGTGAAGACGGATGCTGAATTGATTGATATTGTGGCAGGCGTGATGCAGTTCTACCGTGAAACAGGCCAATATCTGGAACGTACTTCGGAATGGGTGGAACGGACCGGTCTTGAAGAGATTCGGAAGGCTGTCGTCCATGATATAGAAAATCGCAAAACTTTAATAGAACGTATTGAATTTGCACTGCAACAGGTTGAAGACCCATGGAAAAAGATTATCCATGATGCGGATTCGCGTAAGAACCTATTTGAGGTCGTTACACCATCTATTGTATGAATTATTTAGATCATGCCTGGAGAAGGGAGCAATCAAGCGAATGATCAAACATGCAGAATGGCTTATCGTCGGTAACAGTAAGGATTTTCCAATTAGAATTGGGCGGACGATCCGGTTGGATGATAACGAAATTGCAGTATTCCGCACTTCTGAGAACAAGCTTTATGCTATTGAAAATTCCAGCCCGCATCCTAAAGGGGGGCCGCTTGCTGAAGCGATGGTATCCGGTCATTACATTTATGATCCACTATGTGACTGGAAGATTGATTTGGAGACAGGTATTGTTCAAGAGCCTGATACCGGACAAGTCAAAACATTCGACATTCGGGAAGACGGAGAAGAAGTGAAAATATCGCTTTAATACAAATAACAAGAGCCCCACAGGACCCAATCCTGCGGGGCTTTTGCCATTTTGGATCAGGTAATGGTAATACCTGCACTTGCATAACCTACGACAGTGTTTACAAGTGAAAGTCCCGTAGCTGTTGCGGAGAAGACCAGAAGCAAACGGGTTCCCGCTGTTACCGGTATAGCCAATCCGGTAGTGATACCACTGGATATTGTCCCTAAAGCGATAATACCAGTCAATGGTGGAGTTAATGCAACTGTAGCTCCGGGGACCGCTGTGAAGGTGTTATTAGGTGTTGGAGAACTAAACAGCTCGGCAGTAATACTTACGCTTGACCCTATGAGGGTCAGTGCAGCAGTTGTACTGAGATATCCAGCGATGGATGTAATTATGCCATCCCGTGGGACGGAAAAAGCAAAGTTAATCAGTGGTCCTGCGAGTGTACCTGTCAGGTCAATGGCCCCGCCTACAAGGCTAATACCTGTTGCTGAGCTTCCAAAGCCGATCAAGCTTGTGGTTCCTACCAACCCGCCAGCAATGGTGGTCAAAATCGCTGGTCCACCCGAAGCGAACGGAATGATTGCACCCGCACCCGTCGCACCCGTGGCGCCCGTAGCGCCTGTCACACCCGTAGCCCCTGTGGGTCCAGTGGCTCCAGCAATCCCGGGCAATCCGTCCGCACCTGTAGCCCCTGTGGCGCCTGTGGCTCCGACAGGCCCTTCAGGTCCAGCAGGCCCGATAGGCCCAGCGGCTCCAACCGGCCCCTCAGGTCCAGGAGGGCCAATAGGTCCGGCCGCTCCGATAGGACCAGCTTCGCCGACCGGCCCGGCAGGACCCTGTGGTCCGGGGATGCCTTGAGGCCCCCCTGGAGCAGGAGGCCCTGGAGGTCCGGTAGGCCCTTGCGGGCCAGGATCCCCTGAATAGTACGTTTCGTATGTTTTACCTAATGCGTTGCTAACAGTTGTTCCTGCCGTTCTGATCGCACCAATCAGGCTGTCTTTAAAGACAGGATCGAGGGATTCCTGTAGAACGATAGACAATAGGGCATCCAGCAGTTGTTGCAGTGTAGTTCCTACACTGATCGGTGAGAAAGGTGCGGCTTCCAGCGCCACGATAGCCAGCTCCAACGCTGCCAATAAGTCCGCCTTCCCCCCGTTTCTAAGTCTCAAACTTTTCGCCAGAATTAATAATCGTTTTAAAATTTGCTGCAATGAAGAAACATTAACTGCTAAGGGATTTTCAAATACGAGTGGGATGATCGCGGTCAATTCATGAATAAGCTTGAGAAGAGCCCCAATACCCCGATTAACTTTTGTTGGTTTACAGTCTTCGTCTTTTTTTGAAGCGCCACCGAACCTGAACGGCCTTTTATGTTTCATGCTCTTAATATCTCCTCCTTACCATTCTTCCTACTATAGAGGTGACAAGTGGTTAATCGCCCCGCTTCACAGGTATTATTAATATATTTACTGAAGCAAAAAGGGTGAATAAACAAGCAAAAGTGAATGTTGGAGGCTTGTACATGAACATAATGCCTTTATACACTACTCACTAAAAAAGCGCGGTCCCCGAAAACCTTGGGACCGCGCTGTATTTATTTGTACCCCATTTAATTTAAGGGTCCTTAACGTCTTATTTGAAAATACGTACCAGCATTTCAGCCAGCTCACCTCTGCTGATGGCTGCCTTTGGTCTGAGCGTCCCATCAGGATAACCGTTAATCCAGCCGGAGGCAACAGCATTTTTGAATGCAGTGGAAGCCCAGGAAGCAGTTTGCTGATCATCCTTATCGGACTGCGGTGCAGCCTTGCTTGAAGCAGATATTTTATCGGCTAATGCATGTGACAGGATTACCATCGCCTGTTCTCGGGTAAGACTCTCATCAGGGCCGAATGTCTGAACGGTTAGCCCTTGAATCCACCCCTGACGATGAGCGGCATCCACCGCTGCTACAGCCCAGTGTCCTTCCATATCTGTAAAGTTGGCAGATGTACCCTCGTCTTTAGTAGTCCCCAAAGCTCTGGTCAGTATGGACACAAATTCTGCACGGCTTACCGCGCGCTCAGGGCGCATGTTGCCGTCTTTATATCCTTGTATCCAGCCTTTGGCTGCAAGAGATTGCAGGGACTTCGCTGCCCAATGGCCTTGTACATCCGGCCATACCTGAGCTGGCTCTTGCGAATCCGACGGATTTATGGGAGTATTTTGCACATTTGTACGATCGGGTTCGGGCTTTGCGTCGGTAGAGACAGCAACGGCAAAGGTATTTAACCGAGTTGTATTCACACTTACGCTTGACAAAATTCCCTTTGAATCCATCACAGCAGTGCCTTTTAGAATCTCACGCTCGCCATTTTCATGAATAGCAAGAATGGAGAATTGGGGTTCCGCATTCTGCAATTTACTTAAAGATTCGTTATCCAGGGGTAGAACGATGGACGAGGTTCCTGTCACGTTGGCCTTAATGTCTACAATCGGACCTATTAGCTTCAGGTTGGATTGTTGCTCGGCCCAATCGCGTATCTGCTGTGCACGTTCTGTATCCGTATGCTGGAAGGAGAAAGTAGCGTCCTGCTGGCCTGGGGCCATGCGGGTTAAGGCATCGCTGGATATCATCAGTGTTCCATAGCGAGATATTACGGCAACTCCAACCTGATCCCATTTATTCAGCAAAGCTTGAGAAAGGATAACACGACTAGTTTGCTTTTCCTGCTCTAAACGAATGTCTGCGTATGCCTTGCCTTCCCGCAGTGCTTGTTGTATCTGTTCATCGAGATATGCCGCTGTTGGAACAAAGAGGGAGACCGCTTTCCCTTGCTCGGAGGTTCCTGTCTGTTGAACCTGATCTTCTTCTTTATCTTTGTTAGACTTGCCTGTGTCCACACTAATCTTGGCAGGGACGATAACTTCTATGGCTTGTGTCAAAGCATGAGAGCCATCACTTACCTTTATGACATCCAATACTACAGATACAACGGATGAAGTTACTGCTTGAACAATAGTTCCATCTGTCCGTACAATGTCTGGCTGGCTACTGCTGCTGATGGTCAGACGGAAACCATCGGGAACAGCAGGCAATCTGAGCAGCGTATCACTTGCTGTAGGGGCTGGTATGCTTGTGATGGAATCTGCGACACGCTGGGCGGTTAAGCCTTGGGCATATACTAACCCTGAGGGAGCGCTCTTCATGCCGTTTACGCTCTGTAGCACATAGTAGCTGGCCCCCTCGGGAACGGATGTAAATATATATTTTCCTTCTTCGGAAGCGGTCCCTTCCGCTATAAGCTCCTGCTGGGCATTGTACAGCTCCAGACGAGCCCCCGGCAAGGCACCCGTAACGATCACCGAGGCGATACTCCCAGTGCCTGCGGCGGCTCCAACCGCACGGGGCTGTACATTTACACGGCGTTCGGCTGGCTCTGCCGTCCAGCCTCCATTATCGCTATAAGCATAGTTCAATACGTATATGCCGGGCACATTTGTGTCGACATTACCGCTACCTGACAGCTCAGGGATCAGAACATTGCCGTACACGCTGTCCAGTACACTGGCTCCCGGATCGGTGAAGCTGTCGCCGGTTTCCAGAACAATCGGATTATTGCCGTTCAGTCGTACATAAGGTGTATTTGGCAGCGCCTTCAACACCGTAATAGTGAATGTTCTTTCTACAAAAGCCGTACCTTTGGAAACGATTGCCTTTAACTGTACATTCACATCACCGTCCGTGTATTTGGGTCGATTCACCTGACCGCTGCTGCTGAGTACATCCGGTTGATCCGAGGACCAGTCGATCTGGGTATCGAATGCCCCGGTATGAGGCAGAGCAATAGAATCCTTAATCCCTTGCGGGTAATCGAGCTGCAGTGTATTTGCAGCCAAATTCACTGCTTCATCCGCACTTATGGGTAGTGCGGGCACGAGCAGGCTGAATGTTTTTTGAAGCACAACACCGCCTCTTGACAGAATCGCTTCCAGCGTGATGTTCTGGTCACCCTGTACATAGCTAGGGAATGTGACATGCCCAGTATGATCCAGGAATTTAGGCTGATTTGAAGTCCAAGACACCTGAACGCCATTCAGAGCGTCTTTTGGCAAATAAACGTCTCCGGTTACTGTAGTCATCGGCAGCTCAAGCGCCCTGTATGCTGCGTCAACGGCTTCAGTGTCGCTCATTGGCAGACTGATTACATGTGCAGTGAAATTCTTTGTTTTCGACAAGCCAGCGAGTTGCAGGGTAGCTGTCAGAATAACATCTGTATCTCCATGACTATAGGAGGGTCTGGTGAGTGTTCCATCAGCTGCAATAATAAGCGGTTTGGTTGTGGTCCATTCGATCAGTACACCACCATATCCGGATAAAGGAAGAGATATATTATCTTTTACCGCAGTCAAATCGCCAAGTGAGAGATGATCCGCTGCCTGATCCAGTGTATCTTGAGCAGAAGCTTTCAGAACCGTAACTTCGAAGGTTCGGGTATCTGAGACGGCTCCCTTTGTAATTGTTGCAGTCAGCGTTACTTTCTTATCCTCCACATCGTAGCTTGGACGCGTTACAGCACCTTCTTTTGTAATAACATCCGGGCTATCCGAGCTCCAGCTCACCGTCGTACCGTTCAATCCGGTCAGTGGCAATACCAGTGGCTGGGATACCGCAGCAGCAGAGTCACCGGAGGCGAAGCCTAAAGCAAGTGCGTCTTTGGCCTGTGCAACATCATCGGCATCCGTAGGGATGTTCACTTTGATCTCTATGGGAGTACTCTCACCTTTAGCATTCACAGCCTGTAGACTGTAAAGAGCCTCGCCTGGTTGCAAGGCTGAAGTGTCTATAAATTGGGTTAAGCTGCCCGTATACAGCGTAACGCCGTCTCGTATGACCTTATATGAAGCCGCATAAGGAACGGAATCCCAATTCAATTCCACCGTATTTCCCTTTTTAACTCCTGTAAAATGGCCTGGGGCCTGCGGAACGAGTAGTCGCTCCCCATAAGCTGCGAATTCCATGATAGAAGTCCACAGATTGTTTCTAGCATTTCCTTGATCAATATATAATTTCAAGTATCGTGCAGTTACAGGAGGGATGCTCTTTTCAAAATGAGGGTTCGCATTCTCCTGAACGGTATCGACCGTGACCCAATTGCTTCCGTCACTGCTCGTTTGCAATCGAAAGCTGTAAGGGTCACGTTGATCCTGCCATCCATTCATGATCCCCATACCAGCTACAGCGTAACGATCTACGATATACCAGTCTCTCAGATCCACCTGAATCCATTTTCCACCGTTGCTGGCCTGATACCAGCGGCTGGTCGGTTCATAGGAACCGTCGACTGCTCTGCTGGGTTCATATGACTGGGTGTAGCTGCTTGATGTGGCTGGTTTGTTAAGCACTACATTTTCCGAGCCTGCCGCATTGGCTTCATTTGTCCCTATGAGCAAAGCCGCTCCACCGAGAAAGGGCAGCAACGGAATCAGCAAGCGATAGGATTTCAATTTATTGCGTGTGAAGTTATTGCCTTCGAGCACGCCATCACCTCTTCTTCATTAAATAGGACACTGATGAACATATTCATTATGGTCGAGGCGGGAACTGCCCTTGAATTGCAATATAGTAATCTACATTTGGCAGCGGAGAGGCCCCGCGCAGATCAGGCAATGCAAATGTGGTTGTTCCATTCCCACCGAAAGTATTACCCAACAGTGAATACAACATCGTATTCGATTGAATAGACAAGACTTGGCCTTCACATTTTAACCATCCATTAGGTGCGTACGCGTAAGGATACAACGTAATTTCCCCAATAAAAGGGTCGGGGGATGCTTGTGCCTGTTTGGGGCTTATTGCAGTTCCTCCTAACAAAATGACCGCCAACAAGCTCAATACAGCGGTTTTTTTTCAAAAATGATTCTTCATACCTACAGCTCCTTTTAAATTCGGATAATGGACAATACATTCAAGAAAATTGCGACATTAGTCATAGAATGAATAGATATTATCATGGAAGTTCACTTTTTACACTACAAGTCCTCCATCAAATTCACCTTTTTATTCCTTTTAATCATCAATAAATTTATTCCGCAAAATGGGCAGATTTAGATGAGGATGGATAACTCACCCATCGGGAATGCATTTTTTTCTAATTCAGGTAAATATAAATACAAATCGGATGAAAGTGAAGGAGGAATGAACATGTGGCAGGTAATCACAAAGCACATGCCCAATTGGACCGTGTGGATAGAAGCCTTATTCTTGTTCATTGTACCTTTGATTATTTTCCTCACCGTACGACAAATTAAAGCGCTGGACGGACGAGAGAGCAGACGTATGGAGCGATTGAAGCTTCTGGAAGAACAAGACCGCTCGAAACATGCAGATCATCATCCATCTGTAAGTGAGGAAGAGAAGGAAAGGGAGAGCTTTACCGAAGACTATGACGCCAATATAGCAAGAATCAGACAAGCAATTGCGGATATGGGAGATGTGAATGAACGCCCCATTTTTCTGAAAAACCTGAACGCTGCATGTACTCTGCTTTTTGTGGATGGATTAACGGACAAGGTCGGCATGGACCAGAACATTTTAAAGCCGTTGATGGATTGGGGCAACTCCGGGCAAGGGGATAACGATCTTCCGAGAGGAGAAGCGCTTCGGGATATGATTATTCGCCAGGTCATGCTTGTGTCGGAGACAGAATGTACGTTGGATGTGCAGTTTGCTTTACAAAAGGTGTTGTTCGGTTCAGTGATTCTCATGATTCAAGGTATAAAGGGCGCTCTTGTTCTCGGAACACCTAAAGGAAATACCCGGGGAGTGGAAGACCCGATATCGGAGTCGGTACTACGGGGACCGCGAATTGGCTTTACGGAGACATTCAGCGACAATACGGCGATGCTGCGCAGACATGGAGAAAGTACGGAACTGGCCGTGTCCTCCTTCAAAGTCGGCAAAAGAGTGAAGAAGCAGCTGATGGTGGTGTATTTCAAAGACATTGCCGATCCTGAGCTTGTAGATGAGGTGAAGCGGCGGGTCGAAACCATTGATATGGATGAGGTAATGGAGTCAGGCTATGTAGAGCAGCTTATAGAGGATAACTTTCTGAGCCCGGTTCTACAGATTCAGAATACAGAGAGACCGGATCGGGTCATGGCTGCTTTACTGGAGGGACGTGTAGCAATTTTGCTGGATGGCACACCTTTTGCGCTCCTTGTGCCTGTAACGTACGGGATGATGCTCCAGTCTCCTGAAGATTACTATGAACGATGGCTACCAGGGTCGCTTATTCGATTTCTTCGTTTTATGGCAACTTCAATATCTCTGTTCGCGCCAGCGCTCTATATTTCCTTTATCTCATTTCATCCCGGGCTGATTCCGACCAAGCTGGTCATTTCGATTATCAGTGCGAGACAGGGCGTCCCCTTTTCCACGCTCATTGAAGCCCTGATTATGGAGATTTCCATCGAAATTTTGCGTGAAGCAGGATTACGGCTGCCTAAACCCATTGGTCCGGCCATGGGCATTGTCGGCGGTCTTATTATTGGACAGGCAGCTGTCAATGCCGGAATCGTGAGCCCGATTCTCGTCATTGTGGTGGCGATCACGGCTATTTCTTCTTTTGCCACACCTGTATACAGCGCCGGGATTTCCATGCGTGTTCTTCGTTTTGCGGCCATGTTCACGGCGGCCATCTTCGGTTTGTATGGAGTGATCATGTTTTTCCTAATGCTGAGTATTCATATGGCAAAATTAAAAAGCTTCGGCGTGCCGTTCCTTAGTCTAACGGCTCCGCGTTCGTTGAAGGACTGGAAGGATTACCTCATACGGGCACCGTTTCAGTTTATGAGAAACAGACCCATTCTCTTGAAGCATAAAGATCCCAAGCGAAAAGGATGAAGTTGACGAAGAAGGGAGCCAAATGACCGTGGGAAAAGAAAAGGCAGGTAAAATTACAACGTTGCAGACGACAGTAATTATTGTTAGCTTTATGCTGGCTGCCGGGTTGCTTACGCTTCCCCGGGTCATGGTGGAGGATTCAAGGACACCAGATGTGTGGATATCCATTATTTTGGCAGGAGGGGTCGTTTTCCTGTCGGGATGGATTATGGTAAAACTAAGTCAACGATTTCCGGAATCAACCTTTTACCAGTATGTACAGAGGATTATAGGTAAAACCGCTGGCAAAGTTATTGGATTGCTGTTAGTCATCTATTTTATTTGTATAGCCGGATTCAGCATCCTAAAGTATGGCGCAAGGTCAAAAAGGATTGGGATACGACTTTTAGCACGATTCCGGTACAATTCAGTACGGATATTCACATTGAGGATTACGGAGCTTCCAATACGACGGCAGATTGACATACAACGAAAGCAGCCAGCTCAGGCGGATAGGGTGCAATCCTGTTTGCTGAGCTGGATTTTTTTGTATTGAAAGCTATTCAAACAAGGACAGCGTTTCTTCCAGCCACGTAATATAGCTTTCTTCCCGATTGATAGCACGACTCAGCACCAGATAATGTCCGAATTGATGAGAGCCCGGAACTTGGAGGTTCTTATCCAGCAGTTGGAGGGATTTTTTGCTTTCGTACAAATACTCCAGCTTCTCTTTACGTTTGGCGATCTGATCCTCGAACAGCCGTTTGTTTTCTTCCTTGGGGATGGCGGCTGAAAAATACAGCATGAGCATAAACTCATCCTTTTCCGTTTCCGGCAGCTCTTTGGGACTCAACAGCCATTCGGTCAGCTCTTGAGTTCCCTTGGGTGTGATGCAGTACAGCTTCTTTTCCAGCTTGGCTCCTGTAATGGAAGTACGATATTCAATTAACTTTTCTTCGGTTAGCCTTTTGAGCTCAGGATAAATCTGACTGTGCTTGGCACTCCAAAATTGTCCGATTTCCTGCTTGAATTGGCTCGTAATATCGTAGCCGCTCATTTCCTGTTTGTGGACCAGGCCCAAAATGGCATATTTTAATGTACGTTTCAACGTAGCTCTCCTTACAATGGGGTATTTGACACTAGTATATCACAGTGTTACAATTTAAATGTAATATAAAACATGTTTATATTTACATGTATAAAATTGATGCTATTGTCGATGCCCTCTTTAACTCATGAAAACTAATAATAAAAGAAAGAAGGATGTATGATGGACAAGTTTATCGGTAGTCACATGATCTACACCTATGAGAACGGTTGGGAATACGAAATATACATTAAAAATGAAGATACGATTGATTACCGCATTCATAGTGGTATGGTAGGCGGGCGCTGGGTACGTGATCAGAAGGTGAATTTGGTGAAATTAGTGGAGAATGTGTACAAAGTGTCTTGGACTGAGCCGACAGGCACTGACGTTTCTCTAAACTTTATGCCTGAGGAGAAACGCATGCACGGTATTATTTTCTTCCCCAAATGGGTGCATGAGCATCCGGAGATCACGGTACGCTATCAAAATGATTTTATTCCGTTGATGGAAGAATCGCGTGAAAAGTACGAAACCTATCCGAAGTATGTAGTCCCTGAATTTGCAGACATTACATTCATTGAAAATGCGGGTGTGAACAACGAGAAATTGATTTCCCAAGCACCTTATGCGGGTATGACGGATGATATTCGTGCGGGTAAGCTGCAAGCCTAATCAAGCTATGAAGTGATCGAAGCGAAGCGTAAAGCCTGAGCCTGTGTGATGTACAGTCTCAGGCTTTTTACGTTAACTGGAGAGAAAAGGAGCCGATAAAAAAGACAACCCCGGGTATTCCCAGAGTCGCCTCCACTGGCTAAAAATATATTTCAAGCGTGATGCATCATGCTATTGGCTGATTACACGGGTGTAACGTCCTGAATAGCCCCTTCTTCTTTCCAAATCACGTTCTCGCGATAGTTTGATCCCCAGTCGTACATGGCTTTCAGTACCGGAATCAGGCTCTCGCCATGCTCGGTCAATGAGTATTCCACATGCGGAGGGACAACAGGGTAAACTTTACGAAGGATAAGCTTGTCTTCCTCCAGCTCGCGCAGCTGATTGGTCAGCATTTTTTGCGTAATATGAGGGATCAGCTTCTTCAATTCACCGAACCGCTTGGTGCCTTCCATACCGAGATGCCACAAAATAATCAGCTTCCATTTTCCGCCGATGACCGCGAGGGTCAACTCCTTATCACAATTAATCAGCTTTAAATCAATTCTGTCTTTTACAGTAGTGATGTTCATCGCCCTCCCATCCGTAGTGACTCCAAGTATACTATTTATAACTACTCTACGCAAAAGGAGATACATCCATTTTGGAAACTAAGCATACGTTCAGAGACGGGTCAATCGGACCGTGACGCGTGATGATGTGTGCAAGACTGTAAAAATCCAGAATCAGCGACTGCTAAGAAGGAATGACGATCGTGTTAAATGACTCCGGCTCCAGCTCCAAGCGGTGCGTCTTTTGTCCCACGGACAGATTTAGTGCGCGGGGTTCGTGGAACGGATTGGCGATGACCAGTACCCTTTGTCCGTCCACATTTTTGAAGGCAACGGCATTTCCGGTCCATGATCCGCGAAGTCCAATGCGTCTGGCCCCCGGCAAAACAAAATGAGAAAAGTGCTTCATGACGTAATATTCCGGGTTAAGGACAGGCTCTCGATCCGCTGGATCAACGGTGATCATCGAATTTTGCTCCCATCCCCATGTGCTCTTGCCTTTCGGCTCCAAAACCATATTCCAGTAAATATAAGCATTCACACCATTAGTAAAATAATGCTGGTACAAGTTGTACACATATTTAGCGTAGTCCCATGAGTTTTCCCCGTTTCCGCATTCATTTTCGGTCTGCATGTAACGAAGCTCGGGATAGCTGGCAACGGTGCGTTGGATGGCATTTTTGCCTGCCCATTGATAGCCTACGCCTTTAATATATTTGTAGGCTTCCGGGTCACTCAGCACGGTATGGGCATACTCATCGAATCCGGTGGAAACCTTCTTCATTAATTCCTCCCACGGATCAGGAGCATTAATGGTACCAAGCCAAATTTCCGTATCCAGTCCGTGTTCCTCAAAAGCAGGGCCCAAATAGTCGCGAATAAATTCACACAGCTGTTCTCCCGTCCACACACAGGAGGGGAACTTTTGATCGGCAATGACTTCATTTTGAACATGAATCTGATGAATTGTAATTCCTTCTTCACGATATGCCTGAACAAATTTGACAAAATATAATGCATGCGCTTTCAAAATATCTTTTTCCCAGCGCAGAGTTCCATAATTATAGGCCTTGGGTGATTTCATCCATGTCGGTGGGCTCCAGGGTGAAGCGAACAGCTTCAAGTCCGGGTTGAGCTTCAGCGCTTCCCGAATGAAAGGAATAAGATATTGCTGATCGCGTTCAATGGAAAAATGCTTCATTTCCACGTCGCCGTCCGTTTCATTGTGGCTGTACCACTCCAGCGTGTAGTCACTGGCCCCGATGGGCAGTCTGCAAATCGTGAATTTGTGCTCGCTCTCCGGGTGGAAGAGGGAATGCAGCACCTGCTCTCGTTCGGTGCTTTCCAAGTGGTTCAGAGCCACATACCCAAGTTCATTAAAACAGCCGCCAAAGCCTTCGACAAGCTGATGGACTTCTTCCGTCATGGTCAGGTTTGCCTGCTCTTGCGTTTCGATAAGGCTATGAGCTTGGGATTGCCAAGCTTGGGCCTTGGAAGTGGAGAACCACTGAATGGTTTGATTGCTCATGTATTACCCTCCTGTTCAAGCTTTTTGTATCTCTTTTTATTATAGGATAGGATCAAAGGAGAAGAGATGGTCTGAGCCAAGACAAATTTGCCCTAATCCAAGGTGGAATTTGCTGAGAAAATTTCTACTGATAAGAACACATAAAGAACACAAGTCTTTGGTATGCTGTTGTAATAGAATGGCCGAAAGAGGGAAGTCGATTGAATAAAAGAGTTCTTCTCGTAGAGGATGAAATACGTATTCGTGAAGTGATTGCGGATTATTTTAAACAGAATAAATGGGAAGTCTATGAAGCAGGCAATGGAAAGGATGCGCTTATCTGGTTTGATTCGGTGCAGCCGGACCTGCTTGTACTCGATATTATGATGCCCGAAATGGATGGTTGGGAGGTGTGCCGCCAGGTACGCAGCCGTTCAGGAGTGCCAATTATTTTGCTGACAGCCAAATCCGGTGATGATGATAAAATATTGGGCTTTGATCTGGGGGCGGATGACTATGTTACCAAGCCTTTCAGCCCCAAGGTCCTGATCGCCCGCGCGAACGCATTGATGAAGCGGGTGGATGGACATGTGCAGCCGGAGTCGCACATATTGCGATTCGGCAGTGCTATTTTCAACACGATGGCTCATCGGCTTGAGGTGGATCAGGCAGAAGTCGAGCTGACACCCAAGGAGTATGAGCTGCTGCGGCTGCTTATACATAATAAGGGCATGGTTATTTCACGGGATGCGATACTGAACCGGGTGTGGGGGATTGACTATGAAGGAGACGTACGGGTCGTCGATACGCATATCAAAAAGCTGAGAAGCAAGCTGGGCCGTGAATCAGGCCATATCCGCACGATTTTTGGCACAGGCTACAGGTTTGAGGAGGAAGAATGAACAAACGGGGAGTAACCTTTAAGTTGTTCATTATGACTGTTGCATTTTTCCTGTGCTTTTACGGGATGGTGATCTTGTGCCAATTGCTGTTCTTTGAAAATTTTTATCAGCAGCAGAAGATTGGTCGGGTGGAAAGCCGTTTACAAAGCTTCGGTCAGAGCTATGTCAAGGAGGCGTGGGGATCTGGCAGAGTTTCGCGCGAGGCGGCTCGCTTTATGCTTCAAAACAAGAACCAGCTGGCGATTGTAACGCTCCACGGCAAAGTCAAGCTGGATGATCCGTTTCATATCAATCTTAGAAAAGCAGATGGTAAGATCGTTAAGATATCGCTGTCTCTGTTTATAAGCCAGTTCGGAGATGAGCTGAGAGCTTCCCGGATTCAGCCAGGTGACACGATAACCGTTGAAGGCGAAATTCCGGAAAGTAATGGAATATCTACTGGCAATGTGGTCTATCCTGTGGTCATCCAGAAGCCTGGCTTCGGAAATATCGGAGCTGCCTCGGACGAGACAAGCACAGAAAGCAGCGTCAAGTGGACCGGCACAGTGACGGAAATTGTAATGCCAGATTTGAAAACATTAAGCGGTCGACAAGGTTTACTGTTAAGTGCGTTGGAGGAATGGTTTCCTTTATCGCAGACGCATCTGGAGAAGCTCAAGAATTTCGAAGTGCTGGAGGAAGAATGGACAGAGCCTTGGACGGGCGTACGTAATGCGGTCATCGTCTACCCTGTGCGTCAGAGTACGGGAGAAATCGACCTGCTGTTCACAGTGACATCGTTACAGGAAATCAGTGAGACAAATGAAGCCCTGCGTTGGTTTTATTTATATTTGGGGATCGGGGGATTTGCGCTGATTTTGATTTTGTCCCTGTTCTATTCCCGGATGGTGACCCGTCCGCTTATTGCCTTGAACAATACCGCCAAGCGGATGGCTAAACTCGATTTTACAGCTCATATACCGATCCGGCAAAATGATGAGCTGGGCAGTCTTTCCTATAGCATGTATACCCTGTCCCAGAATCTGGATTTGGCTTTGCGCGAGCTGCAGGAGGCCAATCAGCAATTGGTGGAGGACATGGAGCAGAAGCAGAGGATGGAGGCCGTGCAGCAGGACTTTTTTGCCAACGCTTCTCATGAGCTGAAGACCCCGCTGAGTATTATTAAAGGCTTTGCCGAGGGACTACAGGATGGGGTTAGCGCTGGTAAGCAGGATCATTACATAAAGGTTATTGTAGAGGAAGCGGACAAAATGGAGAGGCTGGTCAAGGATATGCTGGACCTCGCCAAATTGGAATCCGGCACCCTCAAGCTTCGCAAGACGACCTTTATATTAAGTGAGTTGGTGGAGGAAGTCGTGGACAAGCTGTTCCATCTGCTGAAGGAAAAAAGACTGGAAGCGGTCATTATCCCTGCCAATGAGCTGCCGATTCATGCTGATGCGGGCTGGCTGGAGATGGTGATGATCAATTTCGTCATCAATGCCATCCGGCATGCTGAGGAAGGAAGCTCGATCACGATCCGTATCGAAGGCTCTGGAGAAATCAGTACCTTTTCCATTGAAAATAAAGGGGAGACGATTCCTGAAGATCAACTGGATCAGATATGGGAGCGGTTTTACCGGGCCGAGCTGTCGCGCAGCCGCCAAACGGGTGGGACGGGACTCGGTTTGTCCATTGTCAAACGAATTCTCGATTTACACGAATTCCGCTATAAGGCGGAGAATACCCCAAATGGCGTCCGTTTTGTCGTCATATTCGGAGGCTAAGCTATAGCAGAGGAGTTACGTAATATGAAATGGAATTGGTTGCCCTCACTTTGCACGCTTGCAAACCTGGGGGCAGGGGTCCTATCCCTGTACTTCACGATTCACGGGCAATATATGACTGCCTTCACCCTGGTGGTGGTGGCTGCCTTATGGGATGTACTAGACGGTTTGCTGGCAAGGCTGCTGCATTGCTCCAGTGATTTTGGCAAGCAGCTCGACTCGCTGGCGGATGTTGTCTCCTTTGGTGTTGCACCTGCCTTCCTGATCCTGCTGTACAAGCTGGGAGATACCCATTGGATGGGCATGGTGGCTGCTGTTTTGTTTGTGATCTGTGGTGCGGTAAGATTGGCAAGATTCAACCTGATGGCTTATAGCAAAGGCTTTGTAGGCATGCCGATTACGGCTGCGGGTGTGATTATGTCCTTTTTGTTTTTATGGAGTGAGCATTTGAAGCCGGGGTTGCTGATTACGGTAATGATAGTGCTATCGTTCCTCATGGTCAGCCGTATTCCGTTCCCATCCTTCAAAAAATAACCGGTCAGGAGGTGGCGTCTTTATGGAATGGGCCATCAGCATGATTACACAATACGGATATATCGCTATTTTTGCGCTGCTTGCTCTTGGGATTATCGGCCTGCCGGTTCCGGATGAAATCATTATGGTATTTGTCGGCTATTTATCCTCTATCATGGTACTGAATTATTCGATGTCTGTACTTGTTAGCTTTATCGGTGCCATGACAGGGATGATGTTCAGCTACACGCTTGGCAAAAAGCTGGGACAGCCGTTGGTCGATAAGCATGGCAAGTGGGTCGGGCTGACACCGAAGCGGTTCGCCAAGGTGAAGGGTTGGTTTGCACGCTTCGGGCTATGGACCATTCTGTTCGGTTATTTTATTCCGGGAGTCAGGCATGCGACAAGCTACTTGTCAGGGATTAGTGCAATGCCTGTTCGAAAATATATGCTGGTGGCAAGCGCAGGTTCTCTGGTATGGACGCTTATCTTTATCTCGATTGGTTATATAGCCGGGGCGAATATAGACTTTCATTAAGGTTACACTAAAAGTGGTGTAGCATTTTTCATGTATTCCACCGATAATTAATATAAATAAAGAACCTGTACATCCAGCGAGGGGATCTATATTGAATGTTGTAATGAAGTATATAAGGAAGTTACCTGGTTTTCTGCAAATGGTCTTGAATGTCTCGTTGTTTCTGGTCGGTCTGATTTTAAGCTTCTTGCTCCTGAAAGAAACTTGGTCCATTTTCTCGTATGTTTTCTTGTACACAGAGGCGGACAAAAATTACTATGAATTCACAGAAGAATTGCTTGTGTTTTTCTTGTATTTTGAGTTCATAGCATTAATAGTTAAGTATTTTAAAACCAACTTTCATTTTCCCCTACGGTATTTTATCTATATTGGGATCACGGCTGTTATCAGGCTCATTATAGTAGATCATGATGATGCTAAAAATACATTTTGGTGGTCTATTGCGATTCTGGCCATGGTAGGTTCTCTATTGATCGCTAACAGTAAATTGTTAAAAAGGGAAAGCTGATACTGGAGCAAATAACAAGGTTGACAGTCAAGCAGGAGAGAGGGAATAAAGACGAATGGTAAGAAACTGGATGAATCATGCGGGCGTCAGGCGGATAGCCGTCCTTGCAATAATTATTTTGCTATTGTTTATGTTGAGAAGCATAATGAATATTATTTTGTTAACGCTGCTGCTTACGATCCTGATTGGCAGCATATATAACGGAGTGAACAAGCTGATCAAGCGGTTTGCCAATGTGCCGCCTACGATTGTGTTATTGCTGGTATACGCCTTGCTGATTCTGATCATCGTGTGGGGAGTCTACCGCATGGTACCGCTGATTAGCATGCAGGTCAAGCAGGTATATCTCATGATTCAGGAAGCGTATTCGCATCCTAATCGCAATCAGTGGAATGAAACGATCATTGAATTTATGGATACCTTGAATGTTCAGCGGCTATTTGAACCCGGCTGGAATGCAGTCATGAAAATCAGCCAACTGGGCACACAACTGCTGGTGTCGATTATTCTGAGCTTGTTTTTCCTGATGGAGAAATCCTATATTACACGCTTTACAGCTACTTTTAAGCATAGCAAGCTGGGATGGTTCTTCGAGGAAGTGGGTCATTTTGGCCGGATGTTCCTGGATACCTTCGGAAAGGTATTGGAAGCCCAACTGCTGATTTCACTCATCAACTGTATCTTAACGACGACTGCACTCTGGATTATGGGTTTCCCTAATTTGCTCGGTCTTGCACTCATCATCTTCGTATTGGGACTGGTACCGGTAGCGGGTGTGTTCATCTCGCTGATACCGCTCGGTCTGATCGCTTTTAGCGTCGGGGGAATCAAATATGTGATTTATCTGGTTGTTCTGATCGTGGTTATCCATGCGATTGAAGCCTATTTCCTGAATCCGAAGCTGATGTCATCCAAAACCAATTTGCCGATCTTTTTTACCTTTGTCGTATTGATTTTCGCTGAACATTTGATTGGAATTTGGGGTCTGATAGTAGGTATTCCACTGTTTGTTTTCTTCCTCGATCTGATTGGCGTGCAGCGCAAACAAGAGAAGGATACCTGATTCAGCTGCACCTATTCATTACGAATGCCTGTGAAGCCGCAGGCATTTTTGTGTATGGTTAACCTTCTTTTGGGTAGAACATGCAGTATACAGGCATATTGTCCATTTGTGCTTCTTGGCTTAACGTAAATCCAAATCTTCGGTATAAATCCACATTCTCTTTATTTTCGGTATCGAGCGCGATTCCTTGCGATTTTTTATCCGCTTTGACCGTATTGATCAAGTGTTGCAAAAGGGATTTGCCGATCCCCTTTCCTTGTTCTTCCTGACTTACCCCAATCATAATGAGATAGTGATGCGTAAATGAAGGAGCAGAGGATCTTGTGACTCGTAAATAGGAGTTAAGCAGGCTTAATGTTTTTCCAGACAATTGAAACAACAAAGGAATCAACCTCGCGATCAGCAATATCCCTTTCAAATTCTGAAGCATGCTTGCATGTGGCTTCTCCACAATGTAAGTACCGATCAAGCTTTCATTTTCGAAATATCCCCACACCTCTTCGTGAAGCAAAAAGCTTTTATCAAACATAAAGGAAACAAAGGCTTTTACTCGATGTTTTGCTTTTCTGTCAAGCTTGGAGTCGCCAAATAAATGCAGGAATAAGGGGTCTTGGGCAAAAGCCCTGCTCATTAGTGATACGAATAAGGGTTTGTCTGCTTTGGTTAGTTTGGATAGGTTGCGTGAATTACTCATGCTTCCTCACCGATGCTATTCGCGGCTCTGCCATAATGATCTACGGCGAAGCTAAATAACACTTTAAGCATAAATAATAAGCAGGTGGTCAGCATATAAGGCTGTAACCCGGGCAATAATGGCATAGCACCGAGACCAACAGATAGGAGCAAGCCTGCAACAAATCGTTGTGAATGTTTTCCGATAAGAGCATTCACGATGAATGCTCCTGCAATTGTATATGCCCATACTCCTATGGAGTACCCAATATTTGTATTGATTAAAAGCGCAACAAGCACGATATGAAAGTGTATCGCAATGAATACGATACGGTTCATTTTACGTGAAGCATAAAAGTTACTGGTGGAAGCCGTAAAATTGGCAATACAACCGGAGAATATATCGAAAATCAATAATAACGCTAGAGCGCTGCGCCATATCGGTAAGTTGTCCGTAAGCTGAGGGAATACCAAATATAGCGCAGTAGTCAGCAGTCCACCAAAAAGCAGTATGCATACAATCGAGCCAATACTTTGCTTTTCACCAAATACATCATGTAAAAACGAAGGAATCCGAATTTGTTTCATTTCATTTTGCCTCCTCGGTCAAGTAGATGTCACAAGTATCATTTATTTTATAGTTTTGTACTGAAATAGTACATTTACTATAAAATTATTATAACTTTTAAAATGCATTATTACAATAGATTTGTAGTTCGATTGTTGATGTACTCTAAATTCTAAGCTACACTATGATGTGAGGTGAAGAGGATGAACGGTTTTGAACGACGGAAAGAGAAAAAAATAGAGCAGATATACAGTGCTTCATTTCAACTATTTTCTAAATACGGATTTCAGAAGGTTACTGTGAATGAGATCGCTCAGCAGGCAAGGGTTTCCCCGGCGACCATCTATAATTACTTTGGAACGAAAGAACAGCTTTATGCTGACATGCTTATGAATTGGATGGACAAGCAGCTGGAGCAGTATGAGGAAATACTTGATTCGAGCCTTTCCTTTCCTGAGAAAAGTAAGGAAATTATGATGCTGGAGGCCCAAAATTTAAAAATCCTATCGGATGAATTTCTAAAATTCCCGTCCTCTGAGTTTAGCGGACTGGCTCAAGCACTGGAAAGCTACAGCGAGCAGAAGGTAACAAGCTTTTTTATGAAGTTTGTTGCGCTCGGGAAGCATGAGGGATATATCCATAGAGATCAAACCGAAGAGACAGCGATGATGTATTTTACGATGTTTAAAAATGAGCTGAGTCGGCATTGGGAGGCGTCGAATCAAGAACGGTTAACCTGTAATGTCGATCAATTCATGGAATTGTTCTTCTTTGGATTGGCCGGACAGGCGCAGAAATAGGAGATTCGGATTTGGGGTTTAATAAGCATCATAGGTAATGGCTAAAGTAGAGGAGAGAAGGCAGATGTATGAGGAGATTGTGGCGTATGGCCTAAGTAAAAAGGAGGCTATAAAGGATTACCCTTGTAGTTTATGCAACTGATTTCTGCGAAAAAGCCTTTGGAACCCAAATACTGAAAATTAGAGAATGAAGACTGTGACAAATTGCCCTGACAAAACACACGGATTTTGAAATAGTGTAGATACACGAAAAGATGAAAGGAAAGAAGGCTTTATGACTGCGTCAAGGAAGGACAAAAAATTACCGCGGAAGGGCTCGCCCTCGGTCTGCACATGCATTAATCTGCGCCGTTCCTCGATGGCTGTAACAGGGCTGTATGACCGGTATCTGGCTCCGAGTGGACTCAATATCAGCCAGTTCTCGCTGCTCAAGCACTTAACGGTGCTGGGACCGGTATGCGTAAGCGAATTAGCGTTGGAGATGCGGCTCGACCGGACCACGCTTGTGCGCAATTTGAAGGCATTGGAGCAAAGCGGGTATGTGAAGGATACATCCGCTGAGGGAAGTCGGAACCGCTGCCTTACTCTGACGGGGAGTGGAAAAGAGGTATATAACGATGCAGCAGAGCTATGGGAGGAGGCGCAGCTTTTTTTGCAGGAGTCACTGGGAAGCGATGATTTGCAGATATTGACCGCATTGTTATCCAAAATTGAAAAATTGAGCCTGTGATTAGCCGCCGCCTTATAAGGGAGGTATACCAACCCATTCGTGTATATACACGAAAAAGGGCTGAGATGTGTATCTCAGCCATTAACCTGTCTGTCACCGGTTATCCGCAAGGAAGCCGAGAGATATACAATAACAAAGAAGAGGGATGTGGATTGGATGGGAGTGCCCGTACCAGACATGAGAGAACTCATCGCAGCCGAGATGAAAACCTATGTGAGCGAAGACAAGGGCAATTTCTGTGAAGAATTGCAGAGCCCTTACTACGAGGAGCCGATTATTCAATTTGCTGCGGCCAATGATCCTTTGTTTGAGGAGTATAAAAGAGTGGTCGGCCCTGACCATGCTACGCCGCAGGAAGCCTTCGAACGGACCCTCGGCGCAGGAAGTTTTGATGGAGGCACTGTTATCAGTGTTGTGCTGCCGATCAGCGAGCCAATCCGCAAGGCCAATCGTGCCCAAAAGGCAAGAGCCTCCAGAGAGTGGGCGCTGCTGCGGACCTTTGGCGATGAATATTTTGTACGTTCGGCAAGGCAGCATTTGGCGGGATATCTGATCGGCCTTGGTTACCGGGCGGTGGCGCCGCTGGATACGAATTGGTACAGCATCCAAGGTGCCGCAGGTGGTCCAGTCTCTAACTGGTCGGAACGGCATATCGCGTATGCCGCCGGCCTCGGCACCTTCAGTATCAACGACGGCTTCATCACCGAGAAAGGAATTGCCATCCGCCTGCTGTCTGTAGTAACTGACCTGCAGGTGGCCCCTGATGCCAGAGCATCCTCGAATTCGAGCCATACTGGGAATTGCCTGCTGTGCAGCAAAGGCATTTGCGGTGTGTGCATTACCCGTTGCCCTGTGCAGGCCATCAGCAAGGAGGGCGGCCATGACAAAATCGCCTGCATGAAATTTGTGTACGGTGAGGAATCGCAAAAATGGGCAGTGTTAAACGGCGGTGAGGCTAAATCGGGTGCCGGTTGCGGACTTTGCCAGACCAAGGTGCCCTGTGAAAGCCGGAATCCGATGCGGACCGCTCGCTAGTGTTATTTTCTAGTAGACTGAAAAATACAAGACCATATGAATTGGAAAAGAAATGAGATGATATTGATGAAGAAAACTAAAGTATTGGCTATATCGGGGAGCCTCCGTCAAAAGTCCTCCAATACAGCTCTTATGAAGGCTACGATTGGGCTGGCGTCTGAACAGATGATATTCACCGTCTATGACGGGTTGGGGGATCTACCCCATTTTAATCCTGACTTGGATATAGATGAGGGGCCAGCCTCTGTAAGAGAACTGCGGGAACAATTAAAACAAGCCGATGGAGTGCTGATCTGTACGCCGGAATATGGGAATGGCGTGCCAGGTACTTTGAAAAATGCATTGGATTGGCTCGTATCGTCGGGCGAGTTTGTCAATAAACCTACAGCAGTTATTAGTGCATCACCGTCTCCTATGGGCGGGAATCTGGCTCATGCCTCGCTGCTGCTGACACTACAAATGATCAATGCCGAGATTGTGGAAAATGGAAAGGTCATTATTCCCCATATTACATTGAAACTGGATCGGGAAGGCGTAATCACAAACGCTGAGACTAGACAGGAGCTGCAAGCATTGCTTCAAGGGCTTGAGCAGGCATGTCGGGATAACTGATCACTGGAGCTTAGCTTATAGCTACAGGTACAGGGTAAAACAAAAGAGATCCTTCATGATTACATCATGGAGGATCTTGCTTTTTAGAGTGTACACCTACGTATGCGAAAAATCTCATGTAGTAGCTTTTCATATATTGTACGCGACTCTGGCGTAGTGAGTATAGCCCTGACGGAGGCTCCCATCAGAGTTGTGATTCCGCTCATGCTGGCAACAAATATATACTTCTGCCAAATTTCACGCTGAATATCATGACTTTGTGTAACTGTGAAGCCTGCATGATCAAGCTGACTGCGCGCATGAAGGTGATATAATAGGGCAGAAATAGGTTCATAGATCGATAACTGGAGCAGAGGAGAGAAGGCTGATGTATGAGGAAATTGTGGCGTACGGCCTGAGTAAAAAAGAGGCTATCAAGGATTACCCTTTTGGTCCCGAGACGCTGGTGCTGAAGATAGGGGGCAAGATGTTTGCTCTCCTGACTGAAAAGGATGGCATTAGCCATGTATCCCTAAAATGTGACCCGGTCATTGCAGAAAACCTGCGTGAGCAAAACAAAGCGATTAAACCAGGATATCATTTGAATAAAAAGCATTGGAACACGATAACGGTCGATCCTGCTTTCCCATTAGAGGATCTGTATAGCATGATTGATCATTCGTATGAGCTGGTTTTCAAGAGCTTGACCAAAGCGCAGCGTGAAGCCATTACGATAAGAATACGGGCAACCGAACTGTAAAAGGTGTGTTTGGCGATTTTTTTAGTTTTACTTGACAGAAAAAAGTAAAAAATATATTTTTAATTTAAAGATAATTCATTTAAAAATAATATCCGGGAGTGAAACTGAACATGGGCGAATTGGTGAATATTATTCAAGAGAGAAGATCAGCTTCTAAATTTATTCCTGAGGTTACAATAGATCAAAAAGAACTGGAAGAGATATTTCAGCTGGTGAAGTTTGCTCCATCGGCTTTTAATTTACAGCATGCGCATTATATCGTGGTACAGGATGCGGATACGAAACAAAGATTGCATGATGAGGCAAGTAAGCAATATAAAATATTGACGTCTTCGGCCACCATTGTGGTGCTGGGAGATACAGAGGCTTATACAAAAGTAGCTGAATACAATGAAGGTTTTCTGAATCTGGGCGTCTTGAGCAAACAGGAATATGACAGCACAGTGGAATCGGTGACCCAGTTTTACCGCGAGCGGGGACCTGTCTTCCAAAGGGAAGAAGCGATACGCAATGCCAGCCTGTCAGCCATGCAGTTCATGCTGATTGCCAAGGACAAGGGCTGGGATACCTGCCCGATGATCGGATTTGATCCGGAGAAGGTGCAGGAGGTATTGAATATTCCTGAACAATTCGTGCCAGTGATGCTGATTACCTTGGGCAAAGAGGATGAATCGGGACAGCGTCCACGCGGATACCGCAAGCCGGTTGGACAATTTGTGAGCTACAACGGATTCTAAAAATATGTGAATCATAAAAATAAAAGGAGTGATTGAGATGACATTAAAGACTGCTGGAATTCACCATATTACGTCCTTTGCAGGAGACCCACAGGGCAATGTTAATTTTTACGCAGGTGTGCTTGGTTTGCGATTGATTAAAAAGACGATCAACTTTGATGCTCCTGAGGTATATCATTTGTATTTTGGTAATGAACAAGGCAGCCCAGGAACGATTATTACCTTTTTTCCGGCTCCGCCTGGCTTTACCGTGGATGAGGAATTGAATGAATTGGGACACAAGCTGATGCTGCCTGAGTGGTATGAGCCTCAGCGCTCCGTAATTGAGTCCAATCTGGTTCCTGTTGAACCCAGAGTGATAAAACAGGATTAATTTGCCTGATCAGGACAATCACAAGATAAGCAAAACAGGCTCAATTGCGGGTAAGCTCTACCGTTAATTGGGCCTGTTTGATGTTTTGGCTAAATCATAAGCAGCTCGCGAATCTCCAGTTCGGTCAGTGCCGAAAGACTTTCTTGTCCCGGCTGGATGACCTGATCAATCAGGTTTTTCTTTTTCTGCTGTAGCTCATACATTTTATCCTCTACCGTGCCTTGGGCAACGAGACGAATAACCTGTACGACATTTTTCTGACCCATTCGGTGTGCGCGGTTGGCTGCTTGCTCCTCCACGGCGGGATTCCACCACAGGTCATACAAAATAACCGTGTCTGCTCCGGTGAGGTTCAGGCCAGTTCCTCCTGCCTTTAGGGAAATCAGAAACAGGTCGCGTTCCCCTTCATTAAACCTACTGCACAACTCTACACGCTCCGAAGCCGGTGTCTGCCCATCCAGATAGAAGTAAGGGACCCCTTCCCGAGCAAGCTCGCGCCTGATCATTTGAAGCATCGTTGTGAACTGTGAAAAAATGAGCATTCGCTTCCCGGCGCTGAGACATTCCGTAATGATCTCCAGCAGCTGCTCAAATTTGGCTGAGCTTCCGGTATACCCTTCGATGAACAGGGCTGGATGACAGCAGAGCTGACGAAGTCGGGTCAGACCTGCAAGGATTTTGATCCGGTTTTTCTGAAAGCCTTCCTCGTTGAGATGCTTCAACGTTTCATGCTGTAGCTTGGCCAGATAAGCCGCGTACAGCTTTTTCTGATCCGGCAGGAGCCGTGATACCTGAACGGATTCAATTTTTTCAGGCAGCTCCTTTAGAACATCACTCTTGCGACGACGCAGCAGAAACGGGCGAATCCGCTTGGCAATTACAGTGCGAGTCAGGTTGTGAAACGCTCGTTTTCCGCCGGGAAATAGCTCGGGAAATACAATATCGAAGATGGACCACAGCTCTTCCAACGTATTTTCTACTGGCGTTCCTGTCAGGGCAAAACGGTGGCGGGCTTTTACATCCTTAACAGCCTGCGCTGTCTGGGTCGCATGGTTCTTGAAGGCCTGCGCCTCGTCCAGAATGAGCGTGTGAAACGATAGCTTGCTGTACATATCCGTATCCCGGCGCAGCAGCGGATAGGAGGTGATGATGACGTCATAGCTGGCAGCATCCCGTATCATTCGGCCACGCTCCTCCGGGGTGCCATCTGCGATCGTGACGCGGATATGCGGAGCAAACTTCTCCAGCTCATTCCGCCAATTGTACACCAGGGATGCAGGGGATACGATCATGGCTGGCAGCTGCTGGCTGCGGATTTCCGGCAGCACAGACACAAGAAAGGTGATGCTTTGCAGCGTTTTGCCCAGCCCCATATCATCTGCCAATATGCCTCCAAAACGATAATGCGCCAATGTCTTGAGCCATTGAAAGCCGTAAACCTGGTAATCTCTCAAAATGGGGGCGAGCGTCTCTGGTACGGGAAAGTCGAGATGGTCAGGATTCCGTATATTCTCCAGCAGCTGGCGAAAGGTTTTGCCCAGCGTCAGGTTTTTCCCTTGATCGTGAGGATCAATCAAATACAGCCCTTGCGTAATAGGGATACGTATTTGTGCGGCATCCAGATCGCTTTTGCGAATCCCTGTTTCATTCATGAACCGGATCAGCTCCTTGTATTCCTCTGTTTCCAGCGGCAGCAAGGCACCATTCGGCAAGCGGTGATACTTCTGTTTTTCTTCTAACGATTTTAGCAGCTTGCGAATTTCAGCTTCCGGTATGCCCTCCATATCAAATGTAAATTCAAGCAAATCCGTGTGTTCATCCCACTCCACCCGTGTCCTCGGGACGGGCAGCGTGTTGTTGATTTTCGCCTTGACCGCACCTGTGGCATAGACTGCAAGCAGCTTCTCCAGTTGTGGCACGGTATGGTACAGAAAATCAAATTCCGCATTTTCATCCTCCATAAAGTATCCGCTGTCTGTCTTGGCAAAGGAGCTATGGTCCATCAGTTCCAAAATACGCTGCTCCTGTTCCCCGTCCCGGATCAGAATACGATCGTTACCAGGCATTTGCTCATCTGTTTCCAGCGGGTTGATCACGATATCCCCATATTGGAACTCCAGCGCTGCCAGCAGCTTGTCTCTAACCCGATCAAGGTACAGCTTCGCCTTTAATGGCTGCTGTGTGACCCGTTCAGAGACAGACCGGGACATGTGGACCCGTCCGAGCTTCATTAATCCGGGCACGACCTTATCCATAAAAGACTCCATCTGTGTCGGTGCAATCTGGATCTTTCGTCTGTGATGGATCTCTACCATCCGTTTTAGCTCGGACAAATACCGCAGCGGATCAGGCTTCTGTGGTACAAGCTTACCCTCGGCAATGACCACACCATAGTCCTCCATGATAGTCAAATCATCGAGTCCCTGAATACTGAGCTGATAGCCCTCGGTGTCGCCCTCGGCTTCATCGAATTCGAATTGCAGCGGCAGCATAGGGTCCGACTGGGGGATACCCTCGGTCATGTTTCCATGAATTTCAAAATGGACGCCCTGTCCCGCTGTCAGCAAGGGGAACAGCTTCTCCCAGGCCACAGGAGGGATAAGCAGCATTCGTTCCCCACTCATATGGCTGCTGGGGGACACATACGTACCTGAAGTTTCCCGAATCATGCGCTCATTGCGGTAAATCTGAACCAGCTGCTGGAGAATTGCGTCATGCTCCAGCCGGAAGCGGTGCAGCTGAGGCTCGTAGGAGAAGTTTTTCGTGAACATGTAGCTACTTCCCCGGTCGATACTATCGAGGAACGAACGGATTTTTTGAACGATATATAATCGTTTGGGTCCGGCTTTCATCTCCACGCCAAACATATATTTCTGGTAACCGTAGGCAAAAGGCCGGATCATGAACTGAAAGTCCAAGATTGCGCGAGTGTCCAGCATGGTAGGTGTGCTGCGAAGCGGCTTCTTGCTGCTGAACAGCTTTAACATACTGTCGGTCAGTTGGAGATCGCCTGGTGTGATGCCCGAGGAGCGCACGGTTTTAACCGCGTGATCATAATCCATTCCTCCCGGTGTATCCGGGGAAGTGCCGGGATGAAGTCTGGAAGCAAAGGAGCGTACGGACAGACTTTTTCCACGCAGCATATCATGCGCGTTAATGAGCACAGCAGCTATGTGCTTACAATACCGTCCGGTAGTCTGGAATGTACTACAGGTGCATTCTGCCCGGATATTGCCATTGGGACGGATCATTGCGGCAACGGCATAAAATCCGCTTCCTTTGACTGTAGCTTCGTATACACCTTCGTCATGGTCTATTTGTGTGAAGGCCACTTTTTTGGCCCGGTAATAGGCATCCCCGTCGTCATAAGCGGCTTGACTGCATAGCTGTCTGATGATCCGCCGGGTAAGTTCAAAGCTCATGGTACGTAATCCTTTCCTGGTTACTCCGTTTTCTTACATGATAACAGAACAGAAGGGAGGTTGGACACATAGGAGGTCGCTTGAGGTTTTTTACAAGCTGCACATAGCAGGATACAATGGAAGTGTTAGAGAAAGGAGACGGATACTTTTGCCAAAAGAAGACCAAAAGGCGGATTCCAAGTCCGGCTCGTCCAAGTGGTATCTCGGCAGTGCGGGAGCGTTGCTTCTTTTGAAGGGCAAGTCGTTGCTTGCTCTTTTGAAATTCAGTAAATTTGGCGGTGTGTTGTTCTCTATGGCAGCGACGATTGGTGCATATGCGATCATTTACCCATGGGGATTCGCGGTTGGGTTCGTGCTGCTATTGTTTGTGCATGAGCTGGGGCATGTATGGGCTGCCAAGCGTAAAGGACTACCCGTGTCGACACCGTTATTTATTCCTTTTCTAGGTGCGCTGATCACGATGAAACGCCATCCTTTGGATGCCCAGACAGAGGCTTATGTGGCCATGGGCGGCCCGTTGCTGGGCACGGTTGGGGCTATGGCGGTATACGCAGGAGCCTATGCAACCGACAGTCCGCTGCTATATGCGCTGGCATATGTAGGTTTTTTCCTGAATTTGATTAACCTATTGCCGATTCATCCGCTCGATGGAGGACGGATTTCCACAGCCGTGACACGCTGGTTATGGCTGGTAGGTCTGCTGGGTGGGATTGTCGTAATTGTGTATTTGAAATCCATTTTATTTTTCTTTATATGGGCGCTCTTCGCCTATGATCTATACAAAAAATATGTCAAACGCAATAAAGGGGAGGCCAAGGTTCTATCCTTTACGCAAAAGCCGTTGATTGATGTACAGCATCTGTACGAGCAAGGATATCCGTTGCCGGGACCGGAGCATACGCGTAGATTATCCTTTAATACCTACTCGGATCTGGAAGGACAGCAATATGTGACGGTATATATGGAAAGTCTGGACGTGGAGCAGACTTTCCTGCTGCCACAGCAGTGTCTTGTCCAACATGCATGGCTGAACGGGGTGGAGCATATCCCGACACCAGATGCGTACCAGCTCAGATTGCTGTGCGGGATCGATTATATTCCCTATGAAAACGATAAATATTACGAAGTACCCGCGTCATCACGCTGGAAATTCGGCATCGGGTACTTGGGCTTGGCCCTATTCCTGATGGGGATGATGTATGTGGTACACCAGCATATAGGGGATATTAGGCTGTGAGATAAGTGAATGTGAAGAGGCGCGTATCTGATACTTTCAGACCGCGCCTTTTTTTGTTTTTTGGGGAAGGGATGTATTTTCTTATTTTTTGAAATCAGAAGCTTCTATAGGCACTTTTCCTTTTATTAGGAACCATTTGTGATTCTTGTAATTTTGAATCATTCCAATATCAAAAATGATTGAATTTACATTGTTTTTCAAAAGGATGTCTCGAGAGCAACTTCGACAGCATCAAATTTACGAATGAATTTGATATCTACAGTCAATTCATTTTCATGGATCTGAAATTATTTTCACATTATCTGATACCACTTTATTATTTAATAATAGAGAAGCTTTTTTGGCTCAAAACCATAATCAGTGCTTGACAAAATAATCTGGAGCTAAAAATGGAAAAACATCTGCAATTCCTGTAAAGTTGTAAGTCCTACCAAACAACAAAGGGATTGACAGATGCCTATTCAGTATATCAACGAACTGCTTCATTTGCCAGAGTTAAAAATTCACCAAATCCTACACATCGCTACCGATGAGCTTCACATCGAGGCTTTTCCCGTCAGCGACAAGCAAGGTTGTCCATGCTGCGGGTCGGACCAACAGGTTATCCGCCAAGGAAGCAATGGGATGCGAATCGTCCGGCACCTTCCCGTGTTCGATAAAAAACGTATCTGCACGTGCCAGCCCTTCGGATGTTTTGTAAGCACTGCGAAACGGGATTTGTCTGGATGTATGAATTTGTCGCTCCCAAACAATGCTACAGCAAGCTCTTTCGATCCCATACCGTCGAACAATCGCTGGGTTCTACCGCAGCGCATAGCGCTCGCATGCAGCATACGCCGGTAAGCACCGTACAGCGCATGCATAATGAGGCCGTCCCGCTGGAGAGCGATCGGATCTATCAACAAGTATGGGAGGAAGCAAATGCATCATCCGATTTAGTTTTAGGTGTCGATGATTTTGCCATCAAGAAAGGCCACACGTACAATACCGGCATTCACAATCTCAAAGGCGAAACGATGCTCGATTTACTGCCAGGTCGGAAATTGGAAGCATTGCGGGCCTATACCAAGGAGCATCTGGAGTTCCTACTGCTGAATCCAAAAGCTGTGGTTATGGATTTGTCCCAGATTTACCATACCTGGATCAGCGAGTGTTTTCCCGTATGCCCTTCGCATCGCGGATCGTTTTCACGTTCATGGTTATGTGATCGAAAGCATGCAAGAAGTTCGAAAAACGGTTCAGCAGACCTTATCGCCGCGAGCGAGAACGTATTTGAAGGCGAATCACCGCTTGCTGAATCCACCGGCGGAATCGCTGAGTGAAGAGAGCCGAAAACGACTGGAAACGCTTCTGAACTATTCTCCCCTTCTCCATAGCGTGTGGGAATGGAAAGAAACATTCAACACTTGGTATGACTGCTCTCCCAGTTTCGCCGTGGCCCGGCTTGGATTTGAGCGGTGGTGTGAGCAAGGCAATTGAATAGACCATGCGGCGGTTCGCCGCACACTGAAGACGATGCAGAATCGGAAAGAGGAGATCGTGGCCTACCACCAATGCCTGGACCAACGCGACGGTGGAGGGCCGACATAATCGCATTAAGGCGTTTCAACGCCGTCATTACTTTACACGCAATCCTGATCGCTATAAAGCAGGTATTCTCATCGAATGTAACCGCCACCGACTAATTGGCTAACAGTCAAGTACTGATTTTGAGATTGAGCCGAAAATAATTAGCTTAAATCAAATAACAAATCATCAAAACGATTGCTCATCTCATAATGTCCGATTAAACTTTTCAACAATATGATCGATGATTGGATGTATGTTAGAGTCATCTACGATGGACATCTTTTCTGCTTTGAATAATTGAACCTTTTTGAATTGGTAATAATCGTGCAAAACTTGTTGAATGGAAATTTGATTATAAAGTAAATATTTTATATTTATGATCTCACGAAGCAATACATCATCTTGAAGTAAAATGAATTTTTCATTAATTTGGTTGAAAATCCCTTTGTCTTTCCCAAATTGATAAAACTTCAGAGTTTGCTGTTCGCGCTTATTCAGAGTTCCTTTCAACAAATCATATAAATCCGTATAAGCTGATTGAAGGTCTTTTAAAAACACATCCGAAATCTTTCCAACAAGTGATACGGATTGTTCAAACAATTGTTGAAACCAGATTCCGAAAGATTTCTCGTCGTTTTCTAATTGGGGATCTTCAAGCTCGTTAATATAATCAACAAAAACCCGAACAACGCCTTCGATCACTTCTTCTTTGGAAGAAAAATGCTTGTACATCGTTGCTCTGCTAACATCCATATGCTTTGCAATATCATCCATCCTTAAATTATGAAAACCATCTTTCATGACAGAGGAGATTAGCTTTTTAAGTAATTTTATCTTCGATTTATCTTGCTGACTCACTAATGGTTTAGTCATGGTTCTTCCTCCTTTGAAACTCTCCTTATATTATACATGACAGAAGCCATACAATAAACGTTGAATATAAAAAAGATGTTATATGTTCATCTTGTTTAAATTCTCAATGGTACTTGTAATCATCAATATAGATTGCTGACCGATGATTTACTCAAACTCACCGTTGCGGATAATTTTCAAGTTAACATCCACATGGATGCTTGCCTGACTGTATTATTTTCTCCAATCTTCATCCGTAAGAGATTTTCCTCGTACAAATGCCCTAAATTTGCTTTCAACATAGTGAAGGGTGATGTCAGTCTTTGTATAAAGCCCTAATTGAACAGGAATGTTTAGCTTAACAAAAATGTTACTTTATTTTGTTATACTCAATTATTGAGGCATGAGGACCTTCCTGTCTTTTCCACGCAATATGATTCTCCACGCTGTCTTAAATGGCAAGGTTTTAGGGCTATCCTTTGTTGGGATTGTAGAAGTTAGTCTCGATGATTTGCAGTAACCAACAGAAAAAATACCTCGAAAAGAGGAGGCATTGCATGCTTACCCTTCCAAAACGAGATTCGGTCAACCGTAAATGATTATTTCCTCAATTTGAAATGCCTTCTTCGCCCTTGGTAAGCAAACTAACGGTCTTGGTGATTGCTTCCTTTGTCTCGTTTGGCGTTTTCAATGCACTAGGGTCGTACGACGGACCAAAAGGATTTGTCGGGGTCCAACGGTAGCTAAGGCCATGACAGCAGTCAAAAGAATACCAGGGGTGAATGTAGTTCCCACCAGCCCGGCGTTTTGTGCATTCATTAGCTCTTTTATTTCCTTTTGTTGGACTGAAGCACGCTCGGTTAGATTATCGACCTTCTGTTCCAATCCGTACCATGCCATTAATCTAAATAAATCGGGATGCCATAGCAAAATCGAAAACTCTTGCCGCATAACCCGGAAGATCATTAGGTGTGGAGTTACTGCCGCTACTACTGCCAAACATTTGACGGATTTAAAGCTTGTGGGCAAATGCGCAGCTAAAAAATCCACATTAACTGGTTGTTCATTTAATACCGAATCACCGAATCTAAGATATGATATACAAAATATTTATTATAGACAATTTATATATATATCGTATAAAATGAATTATGCCGACGATGCACTATAGTAGTCAGTGGAGGGATAGTGAATGAACAATGAATTTCCAATCTAGTTTTTGACTGAATTTAATTTCATTTTATTAAGGTGTTTTTTGACTAAAAATTTGACTACTGCTAAATACGAAGTCAAAAATCGTCAAATTTCTATCGATACAAAAGAGTCCTTGTTCTTGTAATGGATGGCGTTGCTTAGGGTAAACTAATCAGTATTATAAAGATAAAAAGGAGAGATTAACATGGATCTTAATTTAAAAGGTAAACGTGCACTTGTTACTGGATCAAGTAGCGGATTAGGGATGGCAATGGCGAAGATGTTGGCTTCAGAAGGCGCAGATGTAATTGTACACGGCCGTGACGAGGCACGCACCTATTCAGTTGTAGAATCCATTCGTCTCAATGGCGGATCTGCTGTTGCCGCACTGGGAGATCTGACAACAGACACTGGTGCAGATGCAGTTGCGTCTGTTGTCTTAGCTGGTGGATCTGTACACATTCTAGTTAATAATGCAGGGTTTTATCGACATCTTAATTGGATGGATGCTTCGGCAGATGAATGGAATGAAACCTACAATATAAATGTGGTTTCGGGTGTTCGCATGATTCAAAGATTGGTTCCTCAAATGCGTGAACAAAACTGGGGACGAGTAATTACGATTGGCGGCGGTCTTGCGTCTCAACCGATGAACACCCATCCGCAGTATAATGCAACTCTTGCGGCACGTCATAATCTTGCAGTGTCCTTAGCACGCGAGCTTAAGGGTACTCGTATTACCTCGAATGTTGTGTCACCTGGTGCCATTCTCGTTGACGCAGTAAAAGAATTGGTTGAACAAATAGGCCCTTCTCGCGGGTGGGGCGAAATTTGGGAAGAGATTCAACCGAGGGCTGTCGAGTCCCTGATTCCGAATGACCGTGGAAGATTTGGTTATCCGGATGAAATTGCTGCTGCTGTAGCATATCTTTGTAGCGATTATGCAGAATATATTAGCGGCGCCACGATCCGTGTAGACGGCGGTTTAATCCGGGGAGCATTCTAAGACTTTCATTTGGATAATAGGGATCAGATTGTCTCCAGATTTTTCTCTATGCTTTGAATTTGAACTTCATTAATTCTTCCATGCTTGTACGCAATAAGTCGCTCAGCAATAATATGATAACTCCAGCTATCGGAGTATCGATCCTCATTATGAATTGCAAAACCTATCGGCAAGCTGTCATTTCTCATGCCTATACTTACAGCCATGGGAGCGATGCCAAGGTAATCAGCTGCAACTTTACAGGTAATTTTGGGTAAGCTTCTTATTTCTTCATCCGTGTATTTTCCCACACAACTCACCTCTAGTCATTGTGATATATTCAGACATCATTTTTAGTATTATTTCGACAAATGTAAATGTTTTCCTGTCCTTATGCTATCTTGCATCAGTCAAATTAGCGTCCATATTCGGGTCTAAAAATACTAAACCCTTCAGACTTATTTATTCTGAAGGGCAGCATTATAAGTTATGTTGTTGTGTGTTGTTAAGGGACTCTCTATCTTTGAATGAGACAAGAACCTTGGCTAATTATTAGGGAACAGACTAATAGAACTGCCCCTATCATTTTCCCTCGAGTCCCTTAGTCGGAATTTACCAGAAACAGCGGGATTGACGAATGCTTGTTCAAATCGATTTTACGGAAGCTCGATTTTTCGCGATTTGCAATTCGAAAAGGACATCGTATCTTTTAGCGGCGCCCAGAAGAAGAAGGCGCTCATCGCGAAAAGCCTCTCCGAGCGGGTTCATTTACATGTTTGGGACGAACCGCTTAATTTTGTCGACGTCATTTCCAGGATGCAAATCGAAGAGCTGCTTCTGGAGCACGCTCCGACCATCATTTTCGTGGAGCATGACAGCGAGTTTTGCAAGCATATCGCGGACAAAGATTGCAGACCCTACAGACTAACCTTTTCTGGAGGATGAATGTGATGATAGAGGTTGTAGATGATTTTGTGAACCGGTTCATTTCAAATGATGCGGTTCACAAAAACAAAATGCCGGAGGATTACCATTTTATCGACAAATGCACGTAGCGATCCGTTCTGCAAACGCATCGTGCTTTTCTCTTCGCAATTGGTTAATGACGTATTTAAGGCGCCGGCTGACGGTTGCTTTTGTACGTTTTCTCCGGCGGTAAGGAGAAGACATGAACCCAGTCTCGAAATATGAAATGATTCGCCAAGTATTGTCCGAGTTAAAGCAACCCTCGTATAGGTATTCGCAAATTACTGAAGCGATATTCAAGCTAAAAGTCGGTGAATTCGATCGGATGGTCATACTGCCCAAATCTCTGCGTGAAGAATTGATTCAGACGCTTGGTCCGCGGGTCTGTAGCATCTTTCCAGCAAAAGAACTCACATCGAGTCAGGTCAGCAAGGTACTGGTTACCGGACATCTGATTCTAACCAGATCGAAAGCTTTGTTCGGGTCTTGAAGTCAAAAGGTATCAAAGTCACTATCCGAACTCAATTCGGATCGGACATTAACGCGGCATGCGGTCAGCTTTACAGTACAGAATAACCCTTCGTTGAGAAGCTTTATCATTTGAGAGACTGCTTCCGCTGCCGTTCAAGCCGGGCGCAAAGTCGCGATGCCGGCGGATATATGCCTGAGCCTTGGAAGTGGAGGTAAATGTTTGCTGGGACAGATCGGCATTCGCGGGGCATATTAATGATGAAGGCCGGCTGATTTGGTGCGTCGAACGGTCAATGGCTTTCGGCGGATAACCGAAATGTTCGGGTTAAACTGCATAATCTATCTTTCGTTAAACTTCACTCGAATCTTGCATTTGCTTGACAATTCTCGCTGCCTCATACTAATGTTAGAAACAAGAGGTGGAGCAGATGAGTAAGAAAGAGGATATTATGACTGCCACGCTTGACTTGATTCATGAAGAAGGGCTTCAATCGGTAACCTTCGCCAAATTATTTAAGCGAGCAAATGTTGGTTCAGGCACTATTTATAATTATTTTGCCAGCAAAGAAGATTTGGTGAATGCGGTTTATAAAAAAGCTCGGGTGCATTGGGGCGAATGCCTGCTGCAGGGTTACGAACCGAGTGCGAGCTTATATGAACGATTTAAGCGTATTCAGCTAAACAGGTTTCATTTTGGCATTAACTTTCCAAAAGAGTTCATGTTCATAGATACCTATTCCTTTTCGCCCTATATATCGATCGAGCTTCGCGATATGGCGGACACGCATAATTCATCCAAGGTAATCGAAATCTTGATCGAAGAAGGCCAGTCGCAAGGAATGATCAAAGAGATGGATTCGCATCTGTGCTCTCAGCTGATTCATGGTATCGTTGCCGCGATTCTAAAGGGGTATTATGTTCAGAAATATCCGCTGAACGACTATCAGATTCAGCAAATCATTGAAGCTTCTTGGAAAGCAATACTCGTTTGACGCCGACCGTTTTACGGTGGCAAAATAATGACTCGCGTGAAGGCCACACAGGAAAAAGTGTGCCCCTCGCACTGGTCATTTTTTTTCTGTGTCGATCGGGGGCTCGAAGCCGGGAACGTATGAAGTTGTGAAAACCTTCCCGGGAAACAGAACAATTCGCACCTGTTTAACTGACAGTCCTTTGGTAGACCACGGTTTCAATGGGCGGTTTGGCGAATAGGGAAAATCAAGGTGGTTCTATGTATGCCACATTTTCTCAATTAATGGAACATAAATTCCACTTTGGCGTTAGCTCCAAGTTGAACGCAGATTGATTTGCTAGAGTGGCACACTAATATTAAGACTTTTTACCTCAGAAAATTCGACGTAATAGTTGAGGAAAAGTCTATTTTGGAATGTTTCGCATGGAATATTCATTCCGAAAAACCTTGACCAAATAAAGATGAAGAGCTATACTGAATATGGAACAAACATTCCAAGAACAATTTTAGGAGGCTTTTTATGTCTAAAGTTTGGTTGATTACAGGTAGTTCCCGCGGCTTCGGCCGCAGTCTGGCAGAAGCGGTATTGGCAAAAGGGGACCGATTGATCGCAACGGCGCGCAAACCTGAGCAAATTGCCGATTATACCGAGCGTTACGGTGATCAGGTGCGAATTGTTCAGTTGGATGTTAATAACTACGAGCAAGCTGAAGCAGCCGTTAAAGCCGCATTCGATACATTTGGTCGACTAGATGTTCTTGTTAATAATGCCGGTTACGGTAATGTGTCGTCCATTGAAGAAACTCCGATAGAAGACTTCCGTGCCCAGGTTGAAACGAATCTGTTTGGCGTTGTGAACGTCACAAAAGCCGCTCTGCCGCTGCTCAGAGAGCAAGGTCATGGTCATATCGTTCAATTTTCCTCGATTGGCGGCCGTACAGGGGCACCGGGTCTTGCGCCTTATCAAGCGGCAAAATGGGCGGTTGAAGGCTTCTCCGAAGTACTGTCCAAAGAAGTTGGTCCGCTGGGCATAAAAGTTACGCTGATCGAACCGGGCGGCTTCCGTACGGACTGGGCCGGATCTTCCATGCAGCATATCGAGCCGCGCGACGAGTACAAGGATACGGTTGGCGGTTTGCTAAAGCATCTGCGCGATGTTACCGGCAAGGAAAACGGCGACCCGAATAGAGCTGCTCAAGCCATCATTACGATTGTGAACGAAGAAAACCCGCCGCTTCGCCTACTGCTTGGCAGCGACGCCGTTATGATTGCCAACGCCGTGGATCAGGGCAAGCTGGCCGAAACGAAGTGTTGGGAGAAGCTCAGCCTTTCGACAGATTTTGAAATGAAAGCATTGGATCCAGGTGTCACACGTATGTACGACGAACTCGAGAATTAAGTTGCAGACAGTTCATCATCCTTGCATTCCCTAATCTCGCGCGTGAAACATAACGAGCTCAATAACAGGAGGAATTAATCTTATGCGAAAAATTAATCGAATTTATATAAACGGAGAATTTGTTCAACCCTCGGGGACTGACGAACAAGTCCTCATTAACCCTTCTAACAAAGAAGTCATTGGCAGTGTGATACTTGGGAATGAAGAAGATGCTAAGAAAGCTATTGCAGCTGCCAAAGAAGCGTTCAAGACATTCAAACAAACATCTGTGCAGGAGCGCCTTGAAATGCTTCAACGGTTACACGACGCCATCCTGGACAAAATGGACCCCATGGTTGAAGCGAATATCAACGAATATGGCGCCCCGAGAAGGATGGCTGTTGGCCGCGTGAAACTTGCAGCAAATAATTTCTTGGATACCAAACAAGCATTGGAAAAATTTGAATTTACACGTTACATTGCTACTGCCAAAATCGTCTCGGAACCCATTGGTGTCATCGGTATTATCACTCCTTGGAACGCAAGCTATTCCCAAATTACAGCGAAGTTATCTGCCGCAATTGCGGCGGGATGTACGGTTGTCATTAAACCAAGTGAGCTTAGCGCTATTCAAACTGATGAGATCGTCGAGGCCTTCCATCAAGCTGGTTTACCAAAAGGTGTTATAAACATCTTGAATGGTTACGGAAATACGGTCGGAGCCGAAATGACCCGTAATCCAGATATCGCAATGATTAACTTTACAGGTTCAACACGTGTCGGAAAAGAGATCCGTAGAGGAGCAGTTGATACGATGAAACGTATCACACTAGAACTTGGCGGCAAATCACCGATCGTTGTATTGGATGATGCTGATTTTGTAAAAGCTATTCCGATTGCCGTAAATCAAGCTCTAACTAACAATGGTCAGGCTTGTATTGCGGGTTCTCGTCTTCTTGTTCCGGAGCATCGCCTGGAAGAGGTGAAGAAGCTTGCTAAAGCGGCTATTGAAGCTGTGAGCGTAGGTATGCCTACAGAAGAAACCACAACGCTTGGTCCGATCATTACTGATAAACAATACCAGAACGTTCAGCGGTATATTCAAATCGGTATTGATGAAGGAGCAGAATTGGTAAGCGGAGGACTTGGTCAACCCGAAGGTCTCGAAAGCGGATATTTCGTAAAACCAACTTTGTTTGCGAATGTTACAGAAGACATGACGATTGCGAAAGAAGAAATCTTTGGCCCTGTACAAGCGATTCTCACTTACAAAACAGAAGAAGAAGCCATTGAGATGGCTAATAATACTTCATATGGCCTCGCGGCCTATATCCACTCCGGTAGTATAGAGAAAGCAAACGAACTTGCTTCCAAACTCGAGGCGGGAACCATTCTCATTAACGGGGCTGTTCACGAAATGAAAGCACCGTTTGGTGGATTTAAGCAATCGGGTATTGGCCGGGAGTATGGTGAGTATGGTATAGAAGAATGTTTGGAAACAAAAACCATTACTGGGCATGGCCAAAACTAATCGTAACCACGGGCGATTTTTGAATCCATTACAAAACTTGATTAAAAGAAAGGTTGTTTAAGTATGCGTACATCTAAGAACATTACTTTGATGTTGATTATCGCGTGCCAGCTGATGATCGTACTAGATGCGTCTGTAATGGTAACGGCACTGCCTGAAATTGGTCGCTCTTTACAATTAACCACGACAAATTTGACTTGGGTTCAAAATGCCTACATTTTAGCTTTTGGCGGTCTCTTATTGCTTGGTGCTAGATTAGGCGATATCTTGGGCCGTAAGCAGGTATTTATGTATGGTATCGCGCTCTTTACGCTTTCTTCACTGCTTGTCGGTCTAGCCCAATCGTCAGAATTCTTGCTTATCACTCGCGCCATACAAGGCGTAGCAGCTGCGATGGCTACACCTTCTACGCTCGCGTTGTTGTCGGTGACTTTTACTGAACCCAAAGAAAGGTCAAAGGCAATCGCCTTGTATAGCGCGGTCAATGGGGCTGGGGGAAGTGTAGGGATCATCCTTGGCGGAATATTGACTGACCTCGTATCATGGCGCGTTGGAATGTTCATCAACGTACCGATTGGAATAGCGCTGCTCATTTTGTCTCCACGTTATTTACCCAAGACTGAAAAAGCTTCTGGAAGGTTGGATATATATGGAGCATTAACTTCTGTCATAGGGATGACATCATTAGTATTTGGTTTTATTCAAGCATCAGAAAAGGGATGGGGCGCAAATGGGACCATCACTCCCCTTATTATCGGCGTTATTTTAATGGCATTGTTTATTCTCATTGAGTCGCGTGTGAAACAACCAATTACACCGCTTCGCTTATTTGCCAATCGTGATCGGACTGCGGGTTATTTAGGAAGATTTTTATTTGTCGGTGGCGTGTTTTCTATGATGTATTTCATGTCACAGTTTTTACAGATCGTACTTGGGTTTACCTCTTTTGAAGCCGGTCTTGTATTTGTACCGATGACTGCGGTTCAGTTTGGGATGATGTATGTCGTTCCTAAACTAATAGGCAAATTCGGAAACGCTAAAGTATTAATCCTTGGTATTATCGCTGCAATCCTAGGAATGAGCTTGCTAAGCAGAGTCTCAGTGGATACACACTTTTTCTCAGGAATTATTATTCCGATGATCATCCTGGGAATCGGTGCCGGCATCGTATTTATTCCATTTACGACATTGGGACTTAAAGAAGTAGAATCTCGTGATGCAGGTGCTGCTTCAGGTCTAGTAAATGTGTCGCATCAAATCGGAGGATCTGTAGGTTTGGCAATTCTTGCAACGGTTTTTGGTGCTGTAAGTCAATCGTCGAATCCTTCAAAATCTGAATTTGCTAATGCGGTTACCGCATCCATTACAGGGTCAGCGTTATTTTTAACCTCATCTTTGATTGTTGTCGTTATACTATTGCTGCTTCGTGAAAAAAAATCTACAACTCAATCGGTCTTACAAACTGCCCGCGCAAAATGACACACTTAGTTTAGTTAGTTACAAAGATCTTAGAGCACTTAAACATAAGCTCATGATTCAAAGGGAACTGATTCCCACGATTAACTCATGTACATTCATTCCAAAAATATTTTTAATTGATAAATCACGCTTCGCCTGCTGCTTGGCAGCGATGCCGTTATGATTGCCAACGCCGCTGCTGTGCGTTGGCGCAGTGGTGTCCTTCTTCCCCATCTATATGGCGGTGATTAATTCATTTAAAACGCAGGGTGAAATGTTTGCATCCTTTACGGCGCTGCCGACGAAGCTTCACTTTGAAAATTACAGTCAGGCTTTTTACCAGACCCATTTGCTGAACAGCGCCCTAAATTCCACGATCATTTCTTTTATCGGAATAGGCGGTATCGTGATCTGTTCGGCGCTGGCGGGCTACAAGCTGTCGCGTACACGGGGAAAAATGAGCAGTGCGATCTTCTTCCTGTTTGTCGCCTCCATGCTGATTCCGTTTCATTCCATTATGATACCGCTTACACGAATGGCTAAGAAATTGTCCGTCCAAGGCAGCACGTATGGTCTGGCACTGATCTATATCGGTTTGGGTGTGAATATGGCCATCTTTTTGTATCACGGATTCGTCAAATTCATCCCGCGTGAGCCGGAGGAATCGGCACAGATGGACGGCTGCAATAAGTTCCAAACTTTCTTTCGCATTATATTTCCTTTGCTGCTGCCGATCACCGTCACGATTGCGATTTTGGATTTCCTGTAGATTTGGAACGACTTTTTGCTTCCATTGTTGATGCTGACGGATGTGAACCACTACACCCTGATTCTATCGACGAATATGCTGTTTGGCGAGTACAACAAGGACTGGTCGCTCATTCTGGCTGCACTTGTGTTGACCTCTATCCCGGTCATCCTGATCTATGCATTCTTTCAGAAATTCACCATGGAGGGGATTGCGGAGAGAGCCGTTAAGGGCTAAGAGAGGATGTGGATAAGCCGGGGTGGAAATGTAAATGAGGCGCCACTGCGCAGTCGGATGGTGCTTCCCATCGCTAACACAAAAGCCTTCCTATAAACAAGGAAGGCTTTTGTGTTGGAACGGCTGCACATTCAACTTTCACTTCGAGAAATTAGCTTATAATAATAAATAAAAGCGTAATTATTCTCAAAAATAGATATATACCAGAAACCCATTTTCCGATTTTAGCTGCTTTAGGATTTTTGTATCCAATGATTAAACTAGGAATAAAGAAAATACTGGATTTTATTACCTCTGCCTTTTCTCCAGCTATACAGGATGCGCCCGTTATCATTTTTCGGATTTCAGTCGAAGAAAAACCGCCATCTCACGTTGAGAAAGCGGTTCGATTCATTATTTGCTAGTATACTTTCAGCGTGTTGTCACGACCTTCTTTCGGCCGAGATGATGCGCATGTATGTGAAAATTCGAGAAGTGAAAGAGTTTAAAGTTGTTGCATTTGTCTCCTATCTACTGCTGCTTGTTTTTATTATTTCTTAATTCACCATTCAAATTAAGAAGAATGCCTATTATTATCGATCCATAGAAGTAAAACGCACTGGCGTTTGGTCCTTCAAAAATATTAATACCCATTGCTCCGAAAATCCAAGACAGTACCCATACAGTACCCATACAGTACCCATACAGCAATGAAGGTACCAATAATATAGAATGCAATCATAATTGTTCTCCCTTCAATTCCTGATTATTCTTATATAATAAGCCCAATTAAAGGCTGAAGATATGTTTAGCTCGTAATAATAAATCCTCCAACCATTCTATGAATGATTGGGGGATTTATTCGCTACAGGTTTTTCACATTATCATTTACCAATTTTCTAGTTGCTTCCTTATTCAAAAGAAAGGATTACTTTATCCTCATTCGCATCACACCGCCCCTTAAATTAATTTTAACCGCCTTACAACGGTAACATAGTAAGGAATCATTTGTATATTTTTTTAGATAAAATGGAAATTGATGCTAAAGTATCATATTACCACTTTTATCCTTTCGGTTATAAAATTTCACTCGCAAAAGGCATATATTACTATATTTTTAAAAAATAAGGATCATAAAAATCGAAGGAGTGAGCACGTTTGAGCGATGCGTTAATGACAAGAAATTTAGACAGTTTGGGGAGAATTGTAATCCCCATAGAAATAAGAAGGCGACTTGGTATTAACAAGGATACGCCAATGGAGTTTTTCACTACGGAGGATGCTATCATCATGTGTCGAGTAAGTAACGTATCATGTCTGCTATGTGGGGAAACCAAGCAATTGATTCAGCATAAAGAATCTTATGTATGTATATATTGCGCAAATAGTCTCAAAGGTAGTCCAATCCTAGAAGCTCAGCTACCTCCTGCAACAGAAGATATTCAAAATACATCTGATGCACAAATGATTAACCTATTGCTAGACCTTATGAAGCAGTATCCTGGTGCTTCCATGAAAACCTATGCCAGATTGCTGAAAATCTCACGAACCTATGTATATTTCCTTAAAAAAAGGTTGGAGGAATAACGTTTTTAAAGAAATATGCACTACATAAAAGGCGAGTAATCTTATTAAAAGTTGCTCGCCCAACTCCATTATATTTAAACAGTCGGTTTTTTTTTACGTCTATAATAAGTATATTGATATTGATTGATAAGTTCATCCAGAACCATTGATTGTTTGAGTACGCTAGGGTGACCAAATCCATATTTATTTTGAAGATCATGCAGTTTTTGTCTAGCTGTTTCTACATGCTGACTCAAAATGTTGTCGGTTTGCATCACAATTCCTCCCTCGTACTCTTATTTTAGGGATTCATGTGGAAACCATTAAAAAGTATATGTTTGGTAAAAAATCTATTAAAAACAAGAAAAAGACCCACTTTTAGCGTAGGTCTTTTTAAAACTAGATTTATTAAATTTCGCCGTGATGTGCTGGAGAAATTTCGCCGTGATGCGCTGGAGAAATTTCTCCATTACCACTACCTGGAGGTATAGGAACAATTACAATAGCCACTGCTATAATACTGGCGACCATTAATGCCAAAATTCATCTTCGTCCACCTCTTTAATTAAATTTTTGTAAGTTTCATCTACCTTTGAAGATGCATGTTCGCTATAATTCTCAAACAGCCGAACACATTTATTTATATATGACTTGTTATTAATTGTACTAGACTTTTCCAAACAAGTTAACAAAAATTTAAATCCATCCGTGAATTTTCCTTTGGTCAAATAATACACTGATAATTCCTTTGAAAAATGTATAAAGCGAACGTTAATAAATCGTTGGCTATATCTACCTTCATTCACCTGCTGCTCCATATATGATGCTATTTCAGAATCAAATTTCTGAAGAACTCCATCTACATTAATATTATATTGGTTAGCGGCTTCTATTATGATATCAAGCGCAGGAAGAATTTCGTCTTTTCTTTCGGAAAAGTAAGATACATAATCGGGAAGTACGCTTACTTCACCTGCGAGAATCCTATTTACAAATGTATTAGCACCTGCCCACTCCTTAAATTGGTTCTTCCATTTCACCGTCGTTTCGTCCGTTTCCTGTACCCAACTTAAATCATCATATTTTTGGATATGCTTAAAGCCTGCTGCATAGTCTTTTTTAGCATCACAGACTTCTGCTTGAATTAAATGCGCAAACGCCCAGTACACAAATGCAGGATAGAGAGATCTTTTGTTATTTTCATCATGAACAACATTGTTGTTCTTACTAAATTTGTATTGTACTTCAGCTTTTTTGGCTAAAACTTTAGCGAATTTATCAGCCTTATCCCATTTGCGCAACGAACGATATGTATTCACTAAAGCCCTTAATGCATCCAATTGGTCAGCCTCGTCCAATCGTTCCACGTAATATTCAAATTGAATGGCCGCTTCGTAGTTCTTTTGTTGGTCTTCTCCCTGCCTAGTGAGAAATAATCGGTAATGGCAAATCGACAAGCGCTCTGAATACTGTTTTTTCTCAGTTAGTGCCACGTTTTCATACAGTATAGCCGCTGCTTCATACAAGCGTTCTTCAAAAAAATGTTCGGCTAATTCGAATAATGGAGTTGCATAACCTAATTTATCCAACAACATATCTACAGCTTGCCGTATGCAATCCAATTTATTCAATTTTGCACAATTTTCCAAAAGAGGACTCATTCTTCGCCAGTTAAGTTCGGTGTCGGCCAAATACTCAGAAATATACTGATTGTAATAATAACCGGCGGGGTGCCCCATAGCGTCGGTGAATCTATCCAATTGATAAACTGAGAGCTTGCGATTCCCGTTGACGAAACCGCTAATTGTGCCAGGATTCATATCGGTCTCCCTGGCTAAATCGCTTACACTTAATTGTTTTGTTTTCATGTGACGAAGCAAGTCTGCGAGTATCGTGGTTGTGTTGGACAAAATAAACCACTCCTTTTAAATCAACTAGGATATCATTCATTTTAAAACACAAATCTCACAATCAAATGCTAAAAATGATAACTTTGGAAATAATTATACCATCTTATGGGTGTTTTTTATATAACTTTCAATGATTTACTTTATGCAGACATAAAAGTTTTTTGAATTTTTCGAGTCCAGCTCATATAGACTGAACTTACACGGTGCATTGCAAGGACAACAGCATTTGGCTGTTCTGTGCCATGATTGCCTAAAGAAAGAGTTGTGTACAAATGACACAGCTCTTTCTTTAGGTATAATGCTTTGTATTATGTACAAGCGAAGCGGTCGCTTTTGTCCCCGGATTTTTACCTTAAACATAGAATTTATTTAAGAAATCCGGGGGGCGGTGGCGCTGGAAAGCACCATCCGACTGCGCAGTGGCACGATAGGAAGCTTTTAATTTCAAAATGCGAGGTCTAACTCCACCGTC
>NZ_ASSB01000072.1:0-9885 GCF_000520755.1 Paenibacillus sp. 1-18 | reverse complement strand
TCGCACTCTATATGAGTGCGTGGATTGAAATTCGTAAGGTTTTTATCTTTGCGATGGTAGCCATTGGGTCGCACTCTATATGAGTGCGTGGATTGAAATATAACACAGCAGAAGACTATAAAAGCGGCGCAGCCAGTCGCACTCTATATGAGTGCGTGGATTGAAATCTAAAGTGCCAATAAAGCGAATCACAAAATAATACTCAGTCGCACTCTATATGAGTGCGTGGATTGAGATACTGGTATCTCTTTGCCACAGTCGCAGCGGCATAACCAGTCGCACTCTATATGAGTGTGTGGATTGAAATGCCTGACCGGGCGTGATGAGAGGGCTGCGTTTAAGTCGCACTCTATATGAGTGCGTGGATTGAAATCTCGTCCACGATATTTCCCCATTTATCTTGCAGCATGTCGCACTCTATATGAGTGCGTGGATTGAAATTTATAATCCCTTACGGCCTCAGCTGCCTTGCGCCCCAAGTCGCACTCTATATGAGTGCGTGGATTTGCTACAGGAGGTGTTATTTTGGATTTATTTCTAGTTGTACTTAATATTTTAGTTATCCTTCTTTCAATTGCTGGTGGGGTGCTTTTAATCGGTTTATTGTACAGGGGAAATACGCTGCTAGGTTTACTTATTGCTGAGAAAAAGAACAAGAACAACAATACTGAGAAAAAAATATAGAAAACAACAATCTCCGTCGATATTTAAGGTTAGTGGAGATTGTTTTACGTTTCATTATTTGTGGCATAGTAAGAGTTCTTCATCGGTGACACCCTGCTGGCAAAGCCGGTGGGGTGTTTTTTTGTTTATATTACTCCTATAGACTATCCTTCAAGCCTTCATGTAAACTATGCCAAAAATTTGTCATGGGGATTAGTTGAATAATATATTGACATATGGTTAATTTTGGAGAAGAATAAGGTATGTTTTTTAAAATTATGGAATTTTTATGTGAAGGGTGGTTATGACTTGAAGCATACACCTATGATTACTACGGAGTTTGAAGCTTATCTAAAACAAAATAACATGACGTTGGCTCAATTTGCGGAATATTCAGGTGTTCACCAAAGAACGCTCAGTAATTGGGTTACTCAGCGTCGTTCTGTTTCCGTGCAGCAGCTTGATCGAATCACTAAGGCTATGGGTTTACCGGAAGGCTACTTTTACGATTTATACATAGAAAACTACATCATTGACCTTCCTCCTAACATGAGACGAATTGAGCCATTGTTATATCGTTGTGCGGAGCTGGACAGGCTGGATACGATCCGTCGAATAGTTGGGCATATCATGGACAATCTGCTGTATTCGCCCCGACTATTTGAAATTGCAGAAACATTATTTGCACAGGGACGACATGCTGCCGCACTGCCACTCTATGAGAATGTGGCCGATGTGGAAAAATACCAGCATTCGGAACGCTTGGCAACCTGCCAGTACCGTCTATTCACAATTCAAATTGGAGAAGATCAAAGCCGAAATCTAAGGGTAGCTTCGGTATTTGAAGTTTTGTTGAGCGCCTAGATGAAATAGACCAGCTTGATGCACTGAAGGATTTAGCGAATGTGTATCGTTCTATGCGTAAATGGGACAGGCTGGATGAAACAGCGAGAAAAATGAAAGAAAAAGCGAAAGCTCAATACACCTTGAGACATCAGCAGAAAAGTCGAGAGCGTGGTGAGGCTGCTAAGAAACTGAGTCGTCCCTTGTTTGTGTACATCACCTATGCCGATTTACTCTGTGCAAGTGTCTGTGAAGCCCAAGGCGATTATCAACAAGCTCTTCAATATACATACGCCTACGCTGATTTAGATTGGGTCAAAGAGACGGATGAAGACACTCGACACTGGGTTAACTTGTTCAAGAACTGGGCAGAGGGTAATACTTACGTATATAGGCTTTGGTCAGGAGATATAAGTGTGATGAACGATTATGTTGAATATATCGCTGCATCAAAAGTCGATAAAGAAATGGTTGCTAAGTTGATGAACGTTATGATTGCGGCTAACCAATACCAGATAGATGTGAATGATATACTCCAGCGGTTTGAAACGGAGATTGATTCTTTTGCTCAACAGCGACCATATGCTGACATGTGTAATCAACAGGTGTTGTCAGAGCGATCTGCACGTTTTAAATATGAATTAGCTAAATATTACTTAAATAGAGGTAGATACTCAATTGGATTTAAATATTTGTTAGACGTTTTATCTAAATCATTAGCTATTAATAAAGAAGCTTTTTTTATTAGGTGTATAAGATTATTTGAGCAATTTAAAGAATTTGCAGACGTTCAAGCTCATTCAAATTACGAAACTTTAGTTAGTAAAGGAAAAAAATATAAATTATTTTATTATTGATTGTCGTAACTATGTCTACTTAAACAATTTATGATATGGTTGATGGGTTATGCTCATCTTGGATAGTTTAAGGAAATTGAGAATCAGCAGATTGCTTCTGGAGAGATCCAAGAGCAATCTTTTTGTCATATAAGCTGAGCTAAAAAATGAAACACAAAAGCGAAGTAGGCGGAATGGTGCTGTACAAGCGGGGCGGTGGCGATGGGAAGCACCATCCGACTGCGCAGTGGCGCAATAGGTAACTTTAAAGCTCAAATTAAAAGAAGACTCCAAAACCACCTTGAAGTGGAACTGGAGTCTTCTTTTTGAGTTTGTTGGATACATAATCCTTTGCAGGCTGGTACATCCTACATGTCATATACCTGTTCGGCTTATTCGTAGAGGGGGAATAACGATGAGGAAAGGACCCAAGTTGCCGAGATTACCGTGGAGCCGGCGAGCGATTCCGGCTGCAGATCGTAAGACCCAAAATACCAATGCTCTGAAAGGACTGCCTGAACCACCATGGCTGGAGCAGCCGTTGCGGAGCGGTCTGGAAGACAACTTGACTGCATTGCGTGATATTTTCAAGGATTGCTCTGATATTGTCTACCGGGAGCTAATGATTTCCCCTGAACGTAAAGGATTGTTGGCTTATGTCGAAGGCACGGTGAAATCGGAGGATTTACAGGATCATATTCTGCGGCCTTTCATTTTGGGCATGATGCTCAAGGACCCCGAAGTCAACGGTACCTTGGACCCGCTGGATGAGACACGGATCTCCATGTCCCAGACGAAAACGATGGACCAATGGAAAATGGTCTCGGCGGCGATACTGGACGGCAATGCTGCCTTGTTCGTAGACGGTAAATCTCGTGCGTATATCTTCAGTGCCAAGGGAGGCGTCCGCCGTGGCGTGGAGGAGCCGCAGACCGAAGCGGTTATTCGCGGACCGCGTGAGGGCTTTACCGAGACCATCCGCGTTAATACGGCTTTGCTGCGTTTCAAGCTGAAAACCTCCAGGCTCAAGATGCACAGCATGACCATCGGGAAAGAGACCCAAACGAGCATCGTCCTTGCCTACATCGAGGGGATCATCGATCCGAAGCTGGTGGATGGTGTAAAAAAAAGGCTCAGCGATATCAAAATTGATGGTGTGCTGGATACGGGATATATTGAGGAGCTGATTGAGGACCACCCGTTTTCCCCGTTTCCGCAAATGGAATACACAGAACGCCCCGATACTGTCACCGCGGAATTACTGGAGGGTCGCTTTGCCATTCTTGTAGACGGGACGCCCTTTGCCCTAATTGGTCCAGCCACGATGTGGATGATGATGCAGGCGAGCGAAGACTATTACGAGCGTTTTTTCATCAGTAATATGATTCGCTGGATTCGCTTCCTTTTTCTCATCCTGGCTCTCTTTTTGCCTGCATTATATGTAGCGATCACGACCTACCATCATGATATGCTGCCGACGACACTCGTCTTGAGTATTGCGGCGGCACGTGAATCCATCCCTTTCCCTGCCCTGGTGGAAGCGTTGATGATGGAGATTTCCTTTGAGGCGTTACGGGAAGCAGGGATTCGCCTCCCCAAAACGGTAGGTCAGGCGGTCAGTATCCTTGGCGCGCTCGTGATCGGGCAGGCAGCTGTACAAGCAGGAATCGTATCGGCTCCCATCGTGATTGTTGTGTCTCTCACGGGGATTGCTTCGTTTACAATTCCGCGTTTTAACTTTGCTATTACGATCCGTCTGTTACGGTTCCCGATTATGCTGATGGCAGGTATGTTCGGGCTGTTTGGAATCATCATCGCGACCACGCTGATTGCTACACATTTAACCAAGCTAACGTCGTTTGGCGTGCCTTACATGAGTGGATACAGTCCATATAACCAGAACGACCAAAAGGATATTGTTGTGCGTGCACCTTGGTGGAAAATGATCAAACGTCCTTCATGGATTGGCAGTGATAATAATAAACGAGAAAAAGAAAAGATGAATGGATCACCCGGAACCGAGGAGGGATGGTGATGAAGCCCAAAGGCTCTAATGCAGGGAAGATACGTAAAGCGGCTTTGCTGAGCTGTCTGCTGCTTTGTTCTGTTCTTTTGGGTGGATGCTGGGATCGGCGTGAAGTGAACGATGTGGCCTTTGTAATGGGTACCGGGCTGGATAAGGAAGGGGATCAATACCGTGTGACGATGCAAATTGCTCTTCCCGGACAGCTCGGATCTTCGGGAAGCACAGGAGGTGGAGGAGGTACAAGAGGGACCAAATCCTATTACCTGGTGTCCAAGGTAGGCCCGAGCTTTCGGGGAGCAAGCGCTGAGGAACAGCGGGAAGTTTCACGAACGCTGAATTTCTCCCATCGCCGGGTGCTGTTGTTTGGCGAGGCACTGGCACGGGAAGGGATCAGCAAAATGATGGACGTATTGGCGCGTATTCCGCAGAACCGTCTATCTTCTCTGGTTGTCATAACGAAGGGACCAGCCTTGGATATGCTTCAGGCGGATGCCCCGATCGAGTTATTTCCGGCAGAGATGGTGCGCGAGCTCAACTTTTCATATATGAAAAACCCCCGCTCCATCAAGCTGCTGATGAATTCAATCCTAATGGACGGCATGGACCCCGCTGTGCCAGTGATGTCTCTGGTAAAAAATGGACCTGCCACTATAAAAGACAAGAAGACGAATATCCAGGTGGATGGGTTGGCTGTGTTTCACAAAGACAAACTAACCGGAATGATTGATAACCATCTGAGCCGGTTTCTGCTATTGGGCATGGGGCAGGCCAAGGACACGGAGATATTCATCCCCCCTCCTAAAGGCTCTGGTTATCTGTCTGTGCGCCTTATCGAAAATAATGTGCAAATCAAGCCTTATATTCGAGGGAATGATATTCGAATGACCGTTCAATTGAACTGCAACGGGAATGTAAGGGAGGATGAGACAACTTTCGATATATCTAATGGAGAAAATGTGAAGTGGCTGGAGCAGCAGGCTGCCCAGGAGATCAAGAAGGAACTGGGTGAGGTTGTCCGGCTTATTCAACAAAAGTATCATTCAGATGTACTTGGATTGGGAAGGGCGATCATTATGAGTCGTCCGAATGAATGGAAACGGATTAAATCTCAATGGGAGCAACTGTACCCCAAGGTGGAGGTCGTCATAAACCCGATCGTGCATATTGAGAATATCGGTGCGATCACCAAACCATTCGGGATCAAAAAGGAGCAAATCCAAAATGAATAAAGTATTTCTGTTCCCCTTAGTGCTGGTTATGCTGCTCATGTATCTGATTGACCGCAAAAGTCTGAATTCCGCACCTGCCGTCAATCGCTGGATCTCACGTGTATTGTATGTCATTAGCATCGGCATCTGGCTTTACGGAACCTCGACGAAAAGTTCCGTTTATGTGGCCACATGGCTGAGCCATTTCATTAATATGTGGCTCCCTCCTGCGTTGTAACGAATCAGAATGCCTGTGGAAAAAGGAGGATCTCCTGTATGAAACAGTTCACAACCAGACAAATCGTGCTGCTTAGTATGTTGATGGAGGCCGGTATTAGCGGTATGCATGCTCCCACGCAGGCAGCAGATTACGCGCAGCAGCATGCCTATTGGACCTGCGCAATGGCCGCCATCGTAATATGCTTGCCGATCTGGGCCATGCTGAGGCTTAAGCGGCGTTTTCCGGATCAGGATCTGCTAGAGGCCATCGTTAGCTCTCACCCTGTGCTGGGGCGCATGCTGCTTGCGATGTATCTTATTTTATTTCTGATCCTTTTCGCCAGGGATTTGCGGATTATGACGGATCTGGTGGAGGTGACCCTTTTGCCGCTGACTCCGATTGTTGTGATATCCCTTATTTTGCTGCTGACCTTAACATTCATGGCTAAGGGCGGTATAAGCACTATTGTGAGTATGGCGGAATTTACCGTACCTGCGTTGATTATGACATTATTGACTATGCCGCTTTTTTTCGGAGGCAATATAGATTTTTCAGCAATGAGGCCGTATTTACACCCGGATATAGGCGGAGTAGTCAAAGGGAGCTGGCGGATGCTTGGTTATATGGCAGACCTCATGATATTGCCCTTTATTATTTCTGGACGGAGCTACAATGCCCGCAGTGCGTGGCTTGGACATTTAATCGGAACCGTTTTTATGATTATAGTCGTGCTGCTGGAGGAGCTGGTTATTGGTGTTCCAATCATGTCGCGGCTGTTTTATCCAACGTATGAACTGGCGCGCCAGTTGCAGTTAACCGACTTTCTGGATCGGTTCGACTTGTTTGTGGGTGCACTGACCGTACCAACCCTGCTTACGAAAATCGGGGTTGATCTGTACGTTGCCAGTTTGGCGGTAAAGCGCATGTTTGCCCATACACGGGGAGGCCTGATGGTTTGGCCCGTAGGCTTGTTGGGTTACGTCTGCTCCTTTATGCTGTTCTCTAATATCGTCCAAATTTATGATTTCAGCCGGGAGTGGACCATGGTGATGGTTATTTTCTTCGTTTTCATGCCTTTCGTGCTATGGCTGCTGCTCCGACCCAAACCAAAAGCAGACAGCGGAGAAGCTAACTTATAAGCTTACTATATTCACGGGAAAAGTAATTCTTATTTGTCTTTCAGCCCTCTAATTGTATACTTGGTAGAAAGAAGTACGACTTCGACATCTACAAGGGAGGGAACAGGATGGCACAACGCATGGCAGGCAAGAGAGTTGCCCTTGCCGGTCCCCGCAAAGCAGACGAAATGGCATTGCTGGTTGCGAAAATGGGAGGCGAGCCAGTGCAGCGTCCGGCCCAGGGCACGGTTTTTCTGGATGATATTGAGCTGCGCAACGCGGTTGTAGCGTGGGTGAAGCATCCACCGGACTGGAACATTTTTACGACAGGTATGGGGCTAAACGCGCTGTTCGATATGGCTGAGGATATGGGTGTGGCAGAGCAGATTATCGAGCTGCTGCAAGGCTCCAATATTGCGGCACGGGGCTACAAGACGGTCAATGAGCTAAAAAAGCGCGACTTCACGCCAGATGTACGGGATGAGGATGGAAGTTTGGACGGGTTGACGCGAGCTTTTGCCCCGTATGATCTAAAGGGTAAGGAAGTGCTGTTGCAGCTGCACGGTGATCCGGCCCCACGGCTGGTAAAGTGGCTGGATGAGCAGGGAGCAGTTACCCGGCAGGTGCTTCCTTATAAGCATATTCCACCCGAGGAAGCGAATTTACAAGCATTGCTGGCGGATATAGTGAGTCGCAGCGTTGATGCAGTCACGTTTACGAGTGGTCCGCAAATTCGCTTTTTGTGCCAATATGCCAGAGAACAGAACCGTATGGAGGATTTGCTGGAGGCTTTTCGCCAGGATGTAATTGCGGTGTCAGTAGGCAAGGTGACTGCGCAGTCTATTTTGGAGGAAGGAATTGAACGGATCGTGTTCCCGGTAGAAGAGCGTATGGGCGCGATGATGGTGGAGCTGGGGAAATATTTTGAGCATCGCGGTTCAGCGCATGGCTTCGGTCTGGAAGTTGTGAATGGGCACTGACATGTAATCAAGAGTACAATAAAGATAAGGGTCTACGAGGCCTTTATCTTTTTTTGTTGAAATGCATTGTCAGCATTTTTTGTTATAGCGAAAATATTTATCTAATATAATGAATAAGTTTTCGATGCATGCTACTAGGACAGGAGCTGAGCGTTTATGAATTCTATTTGTGTATTTGCCGGGTCCAGACCTGGACATTCATCGGTATACCTTGAGGCTGCAGGCAAGCTGGGAGAGGCTATGGCCCGGCATCATGTCCGCCTGATCTATGGAGGCTCCAGCAGGGGGCTGATGGGTGAGGTGGCAAACGGAATGCTGGCGGGTGGTGGTCAGGTCACCGGCATCATGCCGACGCTGCTATTTGACGCGGAAATTGTTCATCGGGGCGTTACCGAATTTATTGAGGTTGCAAATATGCATGAACGCAAAGCGGCGATGAGCGAAATGGCCGATGCGTTTATTGCCCTGCCGGGCGGCCTGGGTACCTTTGAGGAGCTGTTCGAGGTGCTTTGCTGGGCGCAAATCGGCATTCATCGCAAGCCCATTGGATTGCTGAATGTGAGCGGATATTTTGATCCATTGGTGGAAATGGTGCGTCATAGTGTGCAGGAGGGTTTTACCGGGAGTGAACACCCATCGCTGCTGAGCATCTCTGCGGACCCGGATGAATTGCTGCGCATGCTAAAAAATAAGGCAGAGAACTTGAAATAAAGCGTTTTTCGTGCTTGCACAACTGATTAAGGCAAGGTTATGATAAGACCCATAATCAAATAGCGGACAGACAAGGTGCCTTTGCGATGGAGCAAAGGGTAACAGGGAATCGGGTGCAAATCCCGAGCGGTCCCGCCACTGTAAGGAAGAGGATTTTTTCAGGTTGTCACTCGAGTAAAACGGGGAAGACGGAAAAATCCATGGATGCCAAGCCAGGAGACCTACCTTGATCTGTATGCACCGTTAGCCTTCGCGGAGAGGATGGGTGTACGAAATCAAGAATCAGGATACGTTGCTTTTTTCATGTTGGTTCGGCTTTACGTGAATATGAACGTTCAGAAGCGTTTGAAGCGTAAGCTGACAAATGGAAAACAACGCCAGGATAGAGGAGACGAGAGATGTCTGCTTACGCCTGTTTGTCTGGTGAGAAGATGCGTACATAGGGACCCCATCCGGGTAGGATGGGGTCTTTTTGAGTTACAGGAGGAGGAGCATGATGAGTCCATTAGGAAAATTGCTGGTAATTGGATTTGGACCGGGAGATATGGAACATATCACAAAACGGGCATTGGATGCGCTGTCCGAGAGTGAGGTTATTATCGGCTATAACACTTATGTGGATCTGATCCGTCCGTTGTTGAATGGACAAGAGATTGTACGCACAGGGATGACAGAGGAAGTAAGCCGCGCTCAGGAGGCCGTTCGACAGGCAGAGATGGGCAAAAAGGTAGCCGTTATTTCCAGTGGAGACGCAGGCGTATATGGTATGGCCGGGCTGGTGTATGAAGTGCTGATGCAGAAGGGCTGGCGCCGTGAGGACGGGGTTGAGGTAGAAGTTGTGCCGGGAATCTCGGCCATTCAATCCTGCGCTTCGTTGCTGGGGGCGCCAGTTATGCATGATGCCTGCACGATCAGTTTGAGTGATCATCTGACCCCGTGGGAAACGATTGTGAAGCGCGTGGAAGCCGCAGCTTCGGCGGATTTTGTAATCGCATTATACAATCCGCGCAGTGGTCGGCGTACACGCCAAATTGTAGAAACTCAGTCCATTCTGCTGCGCTATCGTGATCCGCAGACTCCAGTTGGACTGGTGAAGAGTGCTTACCGTGAACGTCAGCAGGTGATCGTGACGACACTGGAGGATATGCTGAACCATGACATCGGGATGCTGACGACCGTAATCATCGGCAATTCCTCGACGATGGTATATGACGGCCTGATTGTAACGCCGCGTGGATATCAGCGCAAGTATACGCTGGATGCGACCGAGCAGGCGCTCA
>NZ_ASSB01000071.1:0-4579 GCF_000520755.1 Paenibacillus sp. 1-18 | reverse complement strand
AATCAAATCAGATAATTTACAGTTAAATGTATCGCAAAGCTTGAATAAAGTCTCCAGCTTTGTTGTTTCTATATTCGCTTCCCTATATAGCTTATTAATTGAATTCCGACTCAATCCCGATTTCGCCATCAATTCTGTTATATCATCTATTCGATGTTCTGCCATGAGTTCCCTTATATTGCACTTGATTACGGTCATCTTTTCCCCTCCATAATTCTATCTTATCTCCCATATCAGTAATCATCAACGAAAAGCAAAGATTTAACTCTACAAAGTCAAATATTCACCTTGTAATTAACTTTATAAGGTTATATAATAACTCTATGAAGTTAATTAAAGGAGGAACAACATATGATTAATGCATTAGAATCATTGACAGAACCACTTATAAGAATACGTTTAGAATTACTCTTTGCTGAGCTTCTGGAGTACCATACGGAGTACAATCAGCTTTCTTCGGAGACAGATCGATACTTTAGAACGCTTCGCGAAGCGTTACCCGATCAACTTCAACATACGGTTTTTCTGTACGAAGATGCTCAAATTTCTCTCCAATCCATCTTAGAAAGAAGCATCTACATACAAGGTTTCAAAGACGCTCTACAACTCTTTAGTGAATTGAAAAATTCTAATATCTAGAGGATCATATGATCCTCTTTCCTATTGCTTTTGATTCTGTCGTATAACGTTTCTGTATCCACGAACCCCGTCAGGGGTTGTCTGCTGAAATTCCTCTTCGAAATCCTTCCCGCAGACCAAGGCTCCAACGGAGCCACGGCTTGAACATTATGTTATCGGATGTTGCTGACCTCATTGAACTACTACCAAGATCCTGTTCTTATATATTCCTTGAGTTTCATACATCCAATATCATAAAAAGAAACAATACTATCTTCAGGTCCGTTAATAATTCTTTTATATGCTTTTATAATTGGATTTGCTTTTATTTTATTTATTTCAAGTAATAATTCTCCATCTTCAAAAATCCATTTACACGGTTCTCCAATCGACTTCTTCATTACTTCTCCAACATAAGTTCCCCATACTACTGCCATTGACCAAATTTGATTGTCAGTCGGCTTCTCTTCCTCATCAGCATTCATAAGCTTGTTCCAATTATGATTGAGAATTTCCTCAACAGTGTGGATTGAAGGTTCTTCAAAGGTTAGGTTGCAATTGAAGCTTTGTGCATAACTAATAGCCAATTCGCAATATTTGTTTATAGTCTCCTGAATCTCCAAATCCTCCATTGATTCCTCCTGCTTTTGTATGTGTTCCAGCGATTTCCGATAACGTTCCTGTATTCACGACCCGACGTATGTCGGGTGTCCGGCGAATGCCGAACCCAGGACGAATGTCCGCAGCGTGAATATTATGTTATCGGATGTCAGCGACTTCCTTGGAATACTTTCTAGTATCTAAGTATTATTAATGTTAAGAAGCATTTGTTCATTCTTATCCCTTCTGCAATTTCCAAATATTGTATATCTATTTCTAAACATTTCCATGTTTTCACCATGTGCTTTTCTATTAATTCCTTCAGCATTTGCAAATATAGAAAATAAATTAAATATTCGAGCACAGTTCATTTCATCAAAATCTGATTTTCGATACAAACCATGCAATAATGAATGACGATTAAAATAAAAATCGTTTGGGTTGAGAGAATCGTACTTTGAATAAACATTATCCACAATCGTTTTTGCTAACTGTGCCGATTCAGGTTCTGGTAAGTGGCAAATACAGTTTTTCAGGTCACCAAATGTAGGATTTTTGTCTCCTGGTTTCCAACCATAAATTGATCTAAGATATTTTTCTAAAGCTATAAAAAGTACTGATAATGCTGCAGCATAGTATCCTCTATAAAAACTCAAATATGCCTCGTCCAGTAATCCTAGAATGCATTTTAAGTGATTGGAATTCACATATACAGTACTCATAAGATCCGCGCTTTCCTGTACACTTAATAACTGAAATGAAATAACATTATATATTTTCAAGGCGTAATCTTGTCTCATATCTAAATTTAGCTTATTTTGAATATGTAATGTCTCAATTTCGTTGCAAAAATCAATAAGCTTAGAAATATCTTCATTAATGTATCTAATATTGAATGTCCATCCCACGTAGGGTAAAACCCTATTCAATAATCCGTTCTCCATAGTGATCTCCTTATCGTATTAAAGTTGATCAAGCATTTGATATGTTATCTATAGCTAAGTCTCTACTATTTAATCTATTGGAAATAGTATCATGTTTAAAACAATTATTCCTCACTGATTTCCGATAACGTTTCCTGTATTCATGAACCCCGAAGGGGTTGTCAGCTGTAATGCCTCTTCGCAATTCATCCCGCAGACCAAGGCTCCGTAGGAGCCGCAGCTTGAATATTATGTTATGTGATGTCAACAACTTCCTCGAATTTACTAGATGCCTAATACTGAAATGTAATCTTGGGATTTCAATTGCTCTTTAATCCATGTTTGAAATTCTTTAATTAATTCTCTCAGTTTTTCAATATTATTTTCATAATCTTTTATAAACTCATCTTCACTGTATCCAAAGAAAAAACCAATGTGCTCTTTAAGAGTATTCATTTTGGCTTGTCCTTCAAGAAGGTTTATTATTTTTTCTAATCTCCCCAGGATACTCCACCAAGTTTCCTTTTGAATCTCATTAAAAGCATAGTGATCATATGTACTATGTTCACTTTCAACTGATTTCTCTATAAAACCAAATAGTTCTTCGGTCAAAAAAATTGAATTATCACTCCAACATTGACCAAGGTATCTACCTGGCAAAATTTCAATATAACAAGTGCCTTCAAGTTCTTCTTTATTTTTTATTATCTTCATTATGTTTACCCCTTAAATAATTTCGTTGACTTCACATAACGTTCTTGTATTCTCGAACCCGAGAACCTTAAGGCCGGCTTGACCGGCCGGGTCCGCTTGCAGACTTAGGTTCGCAGGATTATCTGCCTGACTTCACTTCCTCGAAATGCCTCGGGCAGATCAAGGCTCCGCCAGGAGCCGCAGCGTGAATATGTTGTTATCTGATGGATCTGCCCCACATCTCCGAATTAAGACAGGACGTCGACCCACATTTAATTACTGAATATCTATTTACTCGTCAATTTCATTTAATAATTCTTTTTCAATTTCCTTTTCAAGCAAAAAATATCTTCTAATTTCATCCCAGCAATCCGAAAAGATTTCTTGAATCTCTACTTCCTCTAAATTGTAATCACTAGAATCTGTATATATTTTAAGTTCATCATTAGCAACGTCGAATTCAGAATCAAATATTGTATCACCCATTGGGTGTAGGCCTGAAATTTTCAAGGATAGCCCCAGAGAAACAGTTATTTCTCTCGTTTTGTCATCTTCGTAAAGAAATGCACTAATGTTGAATTTATCATCACTTCTCTCAAATATAACTTCTTCCTCCCACTCGTACTCCATTAGAAAATCCATAATTTCTTCTAATATCTTTCTTATTTCATTCTTAACCTTACTAATCCTTATACAATACGCCTCTACATCTATTTCTTTCAATCCTTCATAATCATACATTGGAAAATGTCTTCCATCATTCTCGAGACCTCTAAGATAAGCAATTATCAAGTCATTTTCAAAATCAATAATAAGTCTTTCAGGAATAAATATAAAATCAATATAATTATTACTTCCTTCACAATTAGCTCCTGAAACTTCATAAATAATAAATGTATTTGAGCTAGAGACTTCGGCCCATGGTTTTTGAGTTCCTCTTATGTCTGTACTTGATTTAATATAATCCGGAACTATTTTGCTTAAATAATTCTGCAATGATGTGCTAGTAATAAATCGTTCACGTTCAACTGCTTCGGGGGATTCTCCATTTAATACCTTTATCGGAAAATGTGTCCATATTCCATGTCCTAGTTCTGGACTACCGTATGATTTCTCTCCACGTGAACATGACAGAAACATAGCTCTGTAATTGCTTGATCGCACAAAATCGCTAAACTCTTTGGTATTCATATCAGCAATAAAATCTCTGCTAACTAATTGCTCATCAATATAACTCGCACATGCATCTATAAACATTGATTACATCTTGAGTTTCTTAGTGGCTCCATTAATATTCGGTTTAGTGAAACAGTAGTTTCTTGTATATTATTTGGGTGAGTGTCCCACGTTGTTATTTTGTTATATCCTCCATCATAAAATCCATGACCAGCATAATAAAAAATAAATCGATCACTTTCAGTAAGATTTGATATCTCATATTGAAGTTCTTCATTAAGCGCGGATTTTGTCGCATCAACATCAAGCCAAAGCTTAATATTTTCTTGAGGTACTTTAAGATTATTTATAAGCCATTGTTGAAATGCTATTGCATCATTCCTCGCATAATCAACTGTCTTGATTCTAAATTGATAATTTTCCACTGCTATTATTACTGCGAATGTATTCCCATGAAATCCTGAATTCATAAAACACCACCCATGAATCTGTATAATTTCTTCGAGCAACAGGACGTTGCGAATGTAATACTTTCACTCTCTCTGGGGCAGATCTTTCAGATAACGTTC
>NZ_ASSB01000070.1:0-20259 GCF_000520755.1 Paenibacillus sp. 1-18 | reverse complement strand
TTTCTCGTTGGGTTCTTTTGCGGATTCCGACGATAAAATATTGTCGGTAGTGGCAGCTTTATCAATAGCTTGATAAGTTGCCGTCTGACCCTCTGCGTGGACAGTTCCATAAGCCAGTGTACCCGCCAATATAGCTATTAAAGTAAGTGTAACTCCTTTTCGAATGGTGAATGATTTCATAACGCATCGCTCCTATTATTTTAGTATGTTGTTCTGCTTTACCCCCTCACCTTACCTCCGATATTGTTAAATCGAACAGTGATAAAACCGCCAAGCTTTTGATGACACCGTACTTGGCACCTGTCACATATACCGCATGACAAACTGTCAACTGTCTTATATGACGTGCTTGCTAAGCTACGTTCTAACCGCTGTTACCCCACCCTCTTTCGCTTGACGGATCGGGAAGTTATATTGCATGATAGGTCTGAATCATTCGGAAATTGGTTTGCAAAAAAATAGAAGAAGGTGTGTGTAATTCGTGTTCTCGATAATGAAAAAAAGGGTCTGGTATGATTGGATACTTGTGGCCATACGAACGCTTTTGGCTGGTCATTATCGCAAGCGCTGGTTTTGTCGATCCGTCATTAACCGTTGTGTCGCTTTTGGTTGTACTTTCTCTTGCTTTCGTCGTTTATCTCGTTCCATTAATCATCCTCTATAGGAAAGAAGACTGGTATCTCACAATCGAAGTTACGGTAACGGGCTTTTTTTATCTTTATTTAGCCTGCGTAGCCCCGGGATTGCTTTGGTCTTTTGTTTTACTCGTGATAACTATCGGCTTGACGAGCAGTCGAAGAACCTATGTGTGGACAGGTATCCTTAGCGGAATCGTATTCCCAGTATTGAACAGTTGGATTGCTGATCGTCTCCCGTATGAGCTTATCGTTAGCTGCAGCCTTGGTTTTGCCATCGGCTTCGCGTTTAATATTTTAATTCAGTCCCATAAGCAAGGCCGAATTATTCAAGAGCAAAAGCTGTTGCTGGAGCAGCATATTAAGCGGATTGAGGAACTTACGCTGATGGAGGAGCGCAGCCGGCTGTCACATGAGCTGAATGACACGATTGGCCATACGCTTACCTCGCTCATCGTCGGCGTCGAATCACTGCGATCGTCCGTACCAGATGCGCAAATAGAGAGGATCGATTCGCTTGTCGGAATTGCCCAACACAGTCTGGTTGATATCCGAAAGCATCTGCATCAGCTCTCTCATACTCCGTTGAACCATTCGTTAAGTGAATCGCTGCGGCAATTAACTGAAGATTTTATGAAGTCAACAGGTATAACGGTCAAATTCCGTGTGATCGGCAGTGAGACTCTCGTTATGCAGAAAATAAACATTTGTTTATATCGTTGCCTTCAAGAGTCTCTAACCAACGTGGTTCGGCACGGCAAGGCGAGCGTGATATTCGTTCAGTTACATTTCAATAGTCAGCAGCTTCGATTACAGATCGAAGATAATGGCATCGGAATGGAAGAAATCCAATTTGGATTTGGGCTCAATGGAATGAAGGAACGACTTGAACTATTTCATGGCACGGTGTCCGTGCATTCCGAGCCAGGACAAGGAACTTTCGTCATATGTAATATTCCGTTGCAGACAGAGCCCGTACATGATGCAATCCGCCTGCTGATCGTTGATGACCAGGTGATCATTACCGACAGCTTGAAGCAAATTTTTGATCAGCATGCTGATTTTAACGTCGTTGGTACAGCCGGGGACGGGCGCGAAGCATTAGAACATTGTGATCGCTCCCAACCAGATATCGTGCTAATGGATATTCGTATGCAGGGAATGGGCGGGATTGAAGCTTTACTTGAGATGAAACAACGATGGCCTGATATGAAGGTTGTGTTCATGACAACGTTTGAGGATTCCTTGCAGGCAGCAACTGCATTGGAGCGCGGGGCAGAAGGCTACATGCTGAAGTCGATTCATCCGCGGGAGATGAAGGAAGCCTTGAAACTTATTTATAATGGAGGAACCTGGATCGACCAATCGGTCGCTACGCGAGTTTTCGAAGAGATGAAGCGTCAACGTGAGCAGTTGGAGAAAATCGGTTCAAGTCAGGGAAACTATCCGTACGGGCTTACGAAACGCGAGATGGAGATTCTGGAGCATCTGTCGAGCGGACTGCGCTACAAATTGATCGCCGCCAAGCTATTTTTATCGGAGGGAACGATCCGCAATTACTGCTCGATTCTCTACTCGAAACTCGGCGTCAACAACCGCGAAGAAGCAATAGAAATGGCGCGAATGAAGAATATCGTGTAGCTAAAGAATTTCCCGATGGTACTCACGATATAGGGGTCACCTCACGAAACGGAAAAATCGTATGCTAAGCAATACGTTGCAGAAAAAAACCGGACCTTTACAGGGGAATCCGGTTCTCGTCATAGCAGCAAGTGAAGTTGAACTATCGTGTCCCGTTACTTTAGCGATGTAATCGAACTGAAGCTAAATGCATTAGATCCAAATATCATTGACTGCAGTTAATTCTGACTCAGTCTCGCCAGTGTTTACTACTTCCCTGGGCTCTACCAACATGATATGACACTCCTGGTTAGCGAAAGTTTTGTGTTCGGCACCCTTGGTACAATAAACATCTCTCCTTGGGAAATCTTTACTTGGCCATCGCGGAAATCAATGAACATCTCCCCTTCGAGCACGATAAACACCTCGTCGGTATCTTGATGATCGTGCCATACAAAATCCCTATCTATCTTGACCAATTTAAATTGATAGTCATTCATTTCACCAATGACTTTCGGAGACCAATGTTCATTGAACTTAGATAATTTCTCATTCAGATAAATAGATTGGTAATTAATTATAATTACTCCTTTTTTTGATATTCAATATATCATATTATTGACTTGGTTTGTTGGTAACTATCCTGCCCGTTCGTATTATGAGATCAACCAATTCTTTCTGGCTGATCCTTTTTGCATTAACTTCGAGGATTAAGGGTAGCCGGGTCGAACGTACCTGCCCGTGGAACCAGATCTCGAGCGCTATAATGTTCACCCCTACTTGTCATGACCATGATTGAGGCTGGTTGGGACATCGATCCCGTATCACATGCGATGCTGTGGAGCGACAAGGAGTTCGTTGGGGCTACCGGTTAATTGATTTCGAGGAGAGATAAAATGAATCCTGTTATCGGGCTAGACATATCTAAAGAAGAAAGCCACGGACAAGCTTTCTTAGAACGAGGAAAACCATACCAAGGGATTTTCTATTTCCAACATACACGGGATGGGCTTGAGATATTGCTTCAAGTTATTCAGGACATCGAACGTGAATCAGGTCATCGGCCTACAATAATTCTGGAAGCAACCGGGCACTATCAAAGCCCTGTCGTTCAATTTCTAGAGGAACATCACTATGTATTTATCGTAATCAATCCGCTCATTTCTAATCGGTTTCGAAAAACAAATCTTCGTAAAGTGAAAACATGATGCTGCCGACGCTTTTCTTCTCGGCGAACTGTACTATAGTGAGGAATTCGAACCCATCAAAAAAAGAGGTGTCCAACTGCTCAATATGCGGTATCTGACGCGACAACATGAGTCCTTCTCTAAGATGTGCGTGCAGACGAAACTGCAATTCCAAGCTGTTTTGGATCAGGTTTTCCCAGCGTATAGAGGTGTTTTTGGGGCTATGTATTCTAACGTATCTCTTCGCTTCCTACATGAGTTTCCGACCTCATCCTCGGTTCTAGAAGTTAGTGAAGAGACACTCAAAATGACCATTCATGCTCTTCTATCTTCAAAACGAGGGCGATCTGAGAAGTGGATGAATGAACGAGTTCAACGATTGATCGAGGCTGTAAAACAAAACCCATTTCGGGAGACCATGTATGAGAGCCACCTCATCAATCTTAAGATTTTAATCAGCCTTATTCTTCAGTACCAGGAGTACCTTGCTATGTTGGAACAGACCATAGATGCCCTGGCTACTGAGATTGAAGAGTATGATTTAATCCAGTCGATTCCCGGTATTGGCCCTAAAATTGCTGCAACAATTTTATCGGAAATTGGGGAAGTCGACCGATTTGACCATCCAAAGAAACTGGTTGCCTTTGCAGGCATAGACCCCAGTGTTTTTGCTTCAGGTAAGTTTACAGCAACTTGGAATCGAATCACCAAACGTGGTTCCTTGCAGTTTCGGTACGCACTTGTTATAGCGGTACAGTGTGGCCTGATCCGATCTCGCAACACTCGAATTAAAGAATTCTATGAACGCAAAAGAGCTGAAGGAAAACCTCACAAAGTGGCATTAGTAGCATGCGCGAATAAGCGAGTTCATTGGTTGTATGCCATTTTAAAAAGTAAGAAATCGTTCCGTTCGGTATAGCAAACTTATGGTATAATTTTCCATTTAAACTTGGATTAATAAATATAACACAAGCTCTCGAGTTGTTTTGCTGGAAATGTTGACAAGCTATTAGCTGGTATAGCTTAATGAAGCATCGTCAAGACTATTACTTTATTTTTCAATCTAGAACTTTAGACACCTACAATAAAGACCGCAAAGGCTTAAGCCCTTACGGTCTAATTTACTTCTGTCATCCTGAGTCCAATTTCACCTTCCTTGTTGCGCCCCCGTTCATAGTCGATGGTGACAAAATCCAATGTTCGGTTTGTTTTTAGGCTATTTGCTATGTTAACAATAGCCCTGCGCCGTTTATCTGCAAATGTAGTTGCCGAGATAGGTGGAATGTCCTTACGATACCTTTTTCCAAATATTGTTGAGCTTTGAGGTATTTCATCCATCCAAAAATAACAGCTTCGCTATCAATCCCTCGTGCTTATCACGCATATTATTTATTGCAAATTTAATATTATTCGTGAGGAATTGATAAAATTTATAATTAATATGGCGCTGGTCTTTTAGTAGAACGGCGTTGGCTGTCACATCTGCTGTCAGTTCTTGACCAGAAACTCGCTTCGCAACTGATCCTTCTGCCGAAAGCAAATCATATGCAGCCATACCGTTTTCCAACTGTTGAAGTGAGTATTCATAGTTTTTGATTACATCAATTAAGTCAGTATATTTGTTTAGCAGCCACTTTGTTTTTCTTATATCTACTGCATCTACATCGTCAAAGAAGTTTACTTGAATTATCTTATGTGTATCAGATGAGTCTTCATCAGAATGAGCGCGCAAAATTACAGACTGAGTATGTTCCATAAACGTTCATCCCTTCAAAGAAAATCTAATTATTAATTTTCGTTATTCTTGCAACATCAAATAGTATATAAGAGTGATTGAATCTACAATTTTAAAAGTTATTATCCCAATATACATATTCCCTAAAATAAGTCGGTCCATCGTCACCCTAGCGCAAACATTTCTTCATTCTGTAATTTATTAGCTGAACACCATTACGCTCAACAATTTGCGATTTTAATACTCTGTACCCTTTTCTTTCAAAAAATAATTTGGCAGTGATGCTTGCATTTGTGTCTATATCAACGAGACATAATTTTTTTGCCTCAGATTCAAGAGTACTCACCAGCGCCGATGCAATACCCTGACCTTGATAATCTTTATGGACAAATAGTCTATCAAGATAACCATCCCGATTCATATCTGAGAAACCCGCGATACGATTATCCATTTCCACTACATATGAAATATTAGAACTTAGGCCCTTCAACCAAGCCTCTCTCTTCTGACTCAACTCTGCTCTGTTAGCCCAAGCATCAAGTTGCTCTTTGGTGTAATCATGCTTATTTATTTCATGTACTGTCTCATAAAATAGAGTGATAATCTGGTCAATATCCGTCTCATAGAATTTTCGAACAAACAATAGATGTCCCCTCCTTAATTTAGTATTTTTATGCTACACCAAGAATGTCTCCTGACGCATGTTCAGATTGCACATTCGTTAATTTTCTAAGATTCCGAGCAATCCTCCGGGCCTGTTCTTCGCATTTTTCATTTCCGAACATGGTCAGGCAACCAATCGCATCAAGTAGCATGCTTTTAATCGCGGCTGACTCTGCATCCTTTTGTTGTATAAGGGATTCAGCCTCTATTGCACGTCTCAAAGCATGAGGGTGTTACTCCCCTACACCTTCACCATAGGGGGTTGTTCTTTATGCGCTCCATTTTGACTTTACATTTGGCTGGCGCTTCGCTTAACATATTGTTAACCTCAATTAAATCTGATAAAATTAAATTCAAAAAATTAGGAGAAAAAAATGGACTTTGTAACCGTACTTCTTATGTGTATTCCGCTTTACGCTGCATTTAGAGCTTTTATAATCACTCGTGATCCAGAAGCAAAAAAAAGAATCCCAAAAACGACACTAAAAGCTCTAACCTTTTTTGCTTACTTTATATTTATCGTTTTGGGATTTTTTATAATTACAGAAGGTATAGAATACCTCTCTCAGTTATAATTGAATTGGTAATTGCAAGTAGTTTTATAAATCTGAAGGGATTTAGAGTACGGGGGTAAAGGCTGTTACGTCTCACCCCTCTTCAAATATTCCGTAGCAAATCCTCCGCCGTACCCTTCAAGCCGCACAACCTCCGAACCACACAAGTCCCAAGGCTCGGATTCTACTGTCCAAACCTTTTCCCTGTACTTCTCCTTACGGGCTTCATAGCAACCGTGGTTATAACCTGATCGCCTTTTTGCAACTTATATATCCGTTCACTCACCTTTACCGCCTCCATCCCATACCGTTACCTTTAAGCGACCAGAAACAACTTCATCCAACCTGGATTGTCAACAGTAAATCAGACAACTTTTTTAAGGGCTTCTTGGCGATACTGAACAGGCGTATATAGTCTAAGGTTCCATGGATGCGATGCTTGTTGAACCCGTTGACGTAATCGTATAGTTCGAGTTCCAAGTGACGAAGGCTCTGGAAGTTCATCTGGTTCACAAACTCTGTTTTCATGATCTTGTAGGTGGCTTCAGCCACAGCTGGCCTGCTCCGCAAGGTGCTTCCGATTTACCCCGGCGACCTAGATAATCCGTTCCATGTTCATCGCCCTTTCTGCCGAGCTGCTTTCCATAGTCTTGTAATTGGCGACCTACAGGACAGTTGATTTTGCAATGCTTGTCCAGCTTGGATGTAACACTGCCATACTTCCAATTAAATTCGTCCCGTGTTTGGCAATTTGAACATTTTTGCTCCAGTAGATCACCAATTGCTGTAACTGCGTCTATCCGGTTCACCCTGCTGTCCCCTCCTTCTTATCCCCAAAGCTGTGTTATGTCCTCTCTGTCCTTGGGGGCTATACTTTCCATCGTTATTTTTTGGTATAATTTATTTAAAGGAGTTGATAAAATGCTTGGTTTCGTACTTATACTTTTTGCAATTATTTTCTTCGCGCTTGGTATTTTAAGTAAACGAAATCCCACTTGGGGATGGCGTGCAAATGAAGCCTGGAAGATCAAAGGTGACTCAGAACCAAGTGATGCTTACATTAATGACATGAAATTTAGAGGCTCTGTATCAATACTCACTGGCTCTTTCTTTTTAGCCTGTGGACTTTTGGTTATATTCCTGTAAGATCCAATACCCTTTATTAATCATCAAAATACCCATATCCAAAAGGCACTTGCTGTTTAGCTGAAGCCCCTAAAATATCATTTAGCATGCTCTCAAATACAGAAATCTGTTTTTCATGCATAGCTTCCAGCAAGCGCACTTCCTTAACCTTCAAAGATCGGCCTGCCGCTGTAGTAATCAGCTCCATAACTGGTTTTATAGATTCCAGATGTTCCTTTTTCTTCACATGGATGCTTACCTGAATCGTGTTGCTATCTGCCTCGAATCGGAGCTTCTTCATTTGTGCTGCGGCCTGCTGATCATTGAAATCATCAGGTTATTGAAGCTTGATAGCCTCCAGTTCTTCTTTAGCTCTCTGGTAGCCACTCTTCAATTGTTCAACTTTTAAACGTTCTTTTTCCAAATCATCATTGAGTTTGTTTTTCCAGTATTCATCGCGTTGTTTGAGTTGATTTTCAGCCTCTTTCTCTTTTTGCTTGACTTGTCCGGTAGGCTGGTCAGGTGTATTTTCCTTCCCTCCAGCCATCCGTTCCTTTGCTTTTATTCGCTCGACTTCCTCAAGCCGTCTAGCCCACTCGACTCGTTAGCTGAATGTTGAACTCCTTACGATGTTCGTTCTCGCTGATCTCAAGCTGTAGCTGGTGTTCATAATCCTTGATCTCCATGACCCTTACCGTTACCTCTTTGCGGTCGAGGAACTGATGTGCTCTTAAGCGCCGCTCACCGGCGATAAGCTGAAAATCTGGTGTTACTACAATAGGATTAATAAGGCCGTTTTGTTCTATGTCTCGTGCCAGTTCTTCTATTCCGCCAAAGTCCTTGCGGATACGATCACTGACTTTGATTTTGTTAATGTCAATTTCCAAGTCGATTCTCCTTTCTAAAGGTTTTTATTTCCTTGTACCGAAGCTTTTAAAGTAGCAATAAATTACAATGAAAGGACAAGTGATTATGAAGCTGAACAAAGACTGCATAAGAAATTTACTTTTAGCCGTAGAATCTGAACCATTTGGCAAGGAAGTAACTAAACACACATTCGATAACATTTCTTTTACTGATCAATACTCACTTGAAGAAATAATTTATACAACCCAAAGATTAATTGAAGCAAATTATATTAACGCCCAAGTCCAACATGCTGGCGATGAGGTGCACAATTTTTATATCTCAAGCCTGACTTGGGAAGGCCACCATTCTTAGACAACATCCGAGACAATGGTGTATGGAAAAAATCAAAAGACATTGCAAGTAAATTCTCCAGCGTTTCAATTTCCATGCTTTCCAGCATTGCTTCAAATGTGATCTCTCAAATTATTAAGAAGCAGATGGGCTATTGATAGTTATCATTTAAGAAATATTGAAACTTGTTCAAGAACGCCTCATATTGGGCTGGGATGAAATCATTACTATGAAAATCCAACTCAATTGTTAATTTGCTTTCGATCATTTTTGACGAGGTTTCAAATTTTTCGGTTGATTGATTGAATACCCTGTTACAGTAACACGGGTTGTTGCGTTCTCTCTCTTTACGGGATGATGGTAAAAAGACAATAAAATCAACTCCTTTAATTCCATTTTGGTCGGCCGTCATTGTTGTGGTGGCCTTTTTGCTGTCCGATTCATCTTTAGACAACTTATCTATGTTTGGTTTAGTCATGTATTGTTTGTTACAATGCAATGCTTGTTCATTGTCTTCATCTTCCATCCAGACCATTTATTATTTAGGCTGTTCTAACAGCCATTTTCCCAAGAATTCACGGGTTTCCTTGGCAGGAAAGTACCATTTACTCCCCACTTTCCTTTTTGAAAATCTAGGGTCAAAAAAGAATTGTTCTTGTATAAAGTTCCAACTCATGCAAGTACGTCGTTTTAATTCTGAAGCATCCCAGAATACATACTCGGCATCAGCTTCCTTTAAAAATTCGGCAATTTTCGCTTTTAATAACTCGCGAACTTGCTTTTCATCAATGTTGATGGATAACATGAATTTCTCCTTCCTTAGAGTCCGTGTTACCTACCGAATCAGCTCATCAACAGTGCATCCAAGTGCATCAGCAAGTTTTACCAGAGTTTCAGCATAAGGCCCTTGTTTTTTCTTGCCGATGTTGTACAACGCAGATACTGTTACTCCACATTCTTTAGAGAGTCGATAGATCGTCCAACCCTTTTGATCAATCATGCCTCTCGTTGATTATATACAAAGTTGGATCAGCAACTATAAAGAAGGGGCGGTTCGAAAAAACACACGTAAACAACATGAGAATATCTAAAAACACACATCAAGCCTTATTTTAAGTAATTAATGATAAAAGATTTAAAACCAGATATGTACCAAAAATTTCTAGATGCTTGTTTAGCGAGAGGCTTAAGCCGGAGAACAGTTGAAATAATTAACTCAACAGTTTACGGTGCTTTAGAGCTCGCAGTAATTCAGGGAAAGTTAGAACGTAATCCTTGTATAGGATCAATCATTAAGGGAAAGAGGAAACAACATGCGTAAAGGTGAAGCCGCTGCTTTGAAGTGGTCTGATATTAATTTTAAGGAGAAAAAATCCAAATTGATGAAACTTTGGATTTCCAAGCTGATAACGAGGACGAGCTATTCGGGGAAACAATGTACCGACATGATTTAAATCTCATTCTATACCGGAATGACGGGCGTCCTATGCCGAAGTCAACACTATTTAACACATTTAAACGTATCTTGAAACGTGCTTGCCTGGATGAAGGTTTACGTATCCACTCTCTTCGTCACACCTACGCAGTTCTCATGCTTGAAGCTGGAGCTGATATAAAGTTTGTCCAGGAGCAACTTGGTCATGGTAGTGTACAAATTACATCTGATGTATACGCACACACTTCTAAAAAGTTAGAAAACGTAACATAGATAGGTATGAGGAGTACACAGCCAATACTCTCGGTTCAAACAATTTAAAGTCGGGGGACGCCTCAGAAGAATTGATACCCTCCTCTGAAATGTCCCCCATTACAACCCCTAAAAAACCGCGTCTGTACAGGGTTTAATCTATTAATAAAGCGTCAGATATTGATCACGTTCCCACTGGTGAACCTGTGTGCGATACATGTCCCATTCAATTTCTTTAAGCTCGTAAAAGTAAGCCAGAGCATGGTCGCCCAGTGCATCGGAGATAACTTCGCTCCGAATGAGCTCAGACAAAGCTTCCTTCAAGTCTGCGGGCAGGCTTGGAATGCCTTCTTCGATACGCTCTTCCTCGGACATAACATAGATGTTACGGTCAATCGGAGCTGGCAGAGGCAACTGGCGCTTGATGCCATCCAAACCAGCTCTCAGCATCACAGCCAAGGCCAAATAAGGATTTGCAGCCGGATCAGGGTTACGAACCTCGACACGTGTACTCAGGCCACGAGATGCAGGAATCCGAATCATCGGACTGCGGTTACTTGCAGACCAGGCAACGTAACAAGGCGCTTCATAACCTGGTACAAGACGCTTATATGAATTCACTGTTGGATTCGTGATTGCGGCCATTGCACGTGCGTGCTTGAGAATCCCAGCCATATAGTGGCGGGCTGTTTGACTCAATCCGAGTTCGTCCGTTTCATCATAAAATACATTCTCATTTTCCTTGAACAACGACTGATTACAGTGCATACCGGAGCCATTCACACCAAACAATGGTTTTGGCATAAAGGTAGCATGCAGACCATGCTGACGCGCAATCGTCTTGACAACAAGCTTGAACGTTTGAATCTGATCGGCAGCTTTGATTGCATCCGCATATTTAAAATCAATTTCATGCTGACCAGGTGCAACCTCATGGTGGGATGCTTCAATTTCGAAGCCCATTTCTTCAAGCTTAAGAACAATTTCACGACGGCAGTTTTCGCCCAGATCCATCGGTGCCAGGTCAAAATATCCGCCTTGGTCATTCAGTTCTGTGGTCGGCTCGCCTTTTTCATCTGTTTTAAACAGGAAGAATTCCGGTTCAGGTCCAACATTCATCGAAGTATATCCCAACTCTTCCGCTTCCTTAAGTACACGTTTCAAAATACCGCGTGGGTCACCTGCAAATGGAACTCCATCAGGCTTGTAAATATCACAGATCAAGCGAGCTACACGATCTGAAGTTACCCAAGGGAACACAACCCAGGTGTCCAAATCTGGATATAAGTACATGTCAGATTCCTCGATACGCACATAACCTTCAATGGAAGAACCGTCAAACATCATTTTGTTATCCAATGCTTTTTCGAGTTGGCTAACCGGAATTTCAACGTTTTTAATTGTGCCCAGCAAGTCTGTAAACTGCAAACGAATAAAGCGAACATTTTCTTCTTTCGCAATCCGAAGGATATCTTCTCTGGTGTAACTCACACTAACCTCTCCCTTTCTGTAGCGACAGTATTCAGCTATTCCATAAATTTCTTAAATGATAAGTTCAAGATGCAAGATATAGCATTATCTTTTATTGAAAAAACGTGATAATTCACCTTGAATCAGGGATACCTGTCCCGGTCTTTTGCCTGCCACAAGCTGTTGCTTCAGCAAGCGGTGAAGCTGAGTATCGGACATTTCACGGCGTTTGACTTCCGTGTCTGCCGTAATAACCGTAGCCTCCTCCGATTCTTTGGTAACCGGATTCATGACTTGTTTAATTCCCGCAATGTTAACACCCTTTTCAATCAACGCCTTGATTTCAAGCAATCGCTCTACGTCATTAAAAGAAAAAAGACGTTGGTTACCCGATGTACGGGCAGGAACTATCAAGTTATGCTGTTCATAATAACGAATCTGACGTGCTGACAAGTCCGTTAGCTTCATGACAATACCTATTGGAAACAAGGCCATATTTCTGCGAATTTCGTCGCCCATTTGTCATCAACCTTCCAGTGATCTTTTATTCACCTTATTGTACATTTAGCTGATGCAAAGTGTCAATGACATGTTAGAAAAACTCACAATAATTTACGTTCTTTCATTGTTTGCAGGGCCATAAGTACTCCATATTTCACATGAGAGTAGGTTAAGCCCCCTTGCATGTAACCAATATAGGGTTCACGAATCGGTGCATCTGCGGATAATTCCAGACTTCCCCCTTGTATAAAGGTACCGGCCGCCATGATAACCGGATGCTCATAGCCTGGCATATCCCACGGCTCAGGTACCACATGGCTATCCACAGCGGCAGCACGCTGAATTCCCTGCACAAAAGCGATGAGATGCTCTGGTCCGCTAAAAGAGATTGCCTGAATCAAATCTGTGCGCTCCTCATGCCAAGCGGGCTTAGTCTCAAAGCCCATTTCTTCAAAAACCGCAGCTGCAAATACACTGCCTTTAACCGCCTGCCCAACCAGTGTTGGAGAAAGGAATAAGCCCTGAAAAATACCTCTTGTGGTGCCCAGCATCGCTCCTACTTCTCCACCAATTCCAGGTGCTGTTAGTCGATAGGCTGCCAGCTCTACATACTCTTGTTTACCGCAGATATAGCCACCCGTTTCGGCAATACCGCCACCGGGATTTTTAATCAGCGAACCTGCCATCAAATCGACACCGACCTGGGTAGGCTCCAGCTTTTCGGTAAATTCGCCATAGCAATTGTCTACAAAGACAATGACGTCAGGTTTTATCGCCTTTACACGCGCTGTCATTTCCTTGATATCGGCTACACTAAAGGAAGCTCTCCAATCATAACCGCGCGAACGCTGGATACCGATCACCTTGGTATTGGCATGAATTGCAGCCTCCACCGCTTCCCAATCCACTTTGCCTTCTACTGTTAAGGCTGTTTCTCCATAAGCAACACCAAAATCCTGTAATGACCCTGTTCCATCGCCAGGCTTGCCAATCACCTTGTGCAGCGTATCATAAGGCCGCCCGGTGATATACAACAGTTCATCCCCCGGACGCAACACACCAAATAAAGCTGTGGCGATCGTATGGGTTCCTGAGGCAAAATGAGGACGCACCAACGCTGCTTCCGCACCGAATACATCGGCATAAACCTCTTCCAGCACCTCACGGCCCCGGTCATTGTAGGCATATCCCGTAGAACCTGCAAAATGAAAATCACTCACTTGCTTCCGCTGGAAAGACTGAATAACCTTCCACTGATTTGCATCAACGATATAATCTATGTGCTGTATACGTTCCTGTATTTTTCGTTCTACCGATTCCTGAATTTGCTGAATTTCCGGACTAAAAACTACCATTTTACCTGCTTGACCCTCTCTCTTACCCAGACTTAGGCTATTATTGTTATATTACTGCTCGCTTTGAACGATGATCCATTCTAATCATTCATTGAGCCAAAAACGTCATCAGATGTTAAGCTTCTGTGAACTCGCTAAGCGCATGACCATACTTTTCATATTCGCCTCTTTGAATTTCCACCTCATATATGACATCATTACCGTCATACTCTGTCAGCAGCACGTCTCCGATTCGGTACAGCACCGATGTCAGGTCGCCACGTCCCGCAGGAATGCGGAATCTCAGTGTATCTCCACTCAAATGCTCTTGAACCAGCTCACGGATACGCAGCAAATCTCCTTCATCGAAGGAGCTGATTTTCAAATAGCCTTCCCCTGAAGGAAGCATTTCCAATTGCTCAGGGGTACAAGCGTCCTTTTTGTTAAACAAGACAATCTGAGGCTTGTCCGCAGCACCCAGCTGCTGCAAGATCGTCTCTACAACTTTCATCTGTTCGTCGCGCATGTCCGAAGAGGCGTCCACGACATGTAAAATAAGATGAGCTTCATTAGCCTCCTCCAGAGTAGCCCGGAAGGAAGCTACCAAATCATGAGGCAGATTTTGAATAAATCCGACCGTATCTGTAAGAATAACCTCCTTGCCACTTGGCAGTTCCATCGTTCTGGAGGTAGGATCCAGCGTTGCAAACAGCTGGTTTTCAATATATACGTCGGCTGCCGTCAGTTGCTTTAACAGCGTTGATTTACCTGCATTAGTATAGCCAACCAGCGCTACCTGCACGATACCACTCTTCTGTCTACGCTCTCTGTGTAAATAGCGATGTCGGGTTACCTCTTCCAGCTGACGTTTCAGATCACTGATACGGTCGCGGATATGACGACGGTCTGTTTCCAGCTTGCTTTCACCAGGACCACGCGTTCCGATTCCGCCCCCCAGCCGTGATAGGTTTTTACCATGTCCAGACAGACGCGGCAGCAAATATGACAGCTGTGCCAGTTCAACCTGAATAATACCTTCACGTGTTTTCGCACGCTGGGCAAAAATGTCCAGAATAAGCTGTGTCCGATCAATAATTTTGAGATCCAGGCTTTCTTCCAGATTTCGTACCTGGGCCCCCGATAGCTCTTGGTCAAAAATAGCTGTATTTGCCCCGAGTTCCTCGGCCACCGCACGTAATTCCTCTACTTTCCCTTTACCAATAAACCATTTGGAGTCTTTCGTCTCCTTTTTCTGGGTCAGGACGCTAAGCACTTCAACTCCCGCTGTCTCAGCCAGCTTCACCAGCTCATCCAGCGAATATTCCGTATTGATGCCAGAACGTTTGACTTCGTCCGTAATCAGACTGACCAGTACCGCCTTATCCTGTATTTCGGTTTGTGTATCATGAGTGGAGTTCGCCATTTTGTTTGCTCCTTTATTTTCATATCAACCCTCGAACAGAGACCGACCTGATATTCAGGCCGGCCCCGTTCAATGTCGTGCAATTCGATGTGATTTAGAGATTCAGATTCCCATTATCGCCTATCTTTTGTCCAATTTCAAATCCTCTGGACGCAGTGTCATCAATTCCTGCTTTCCGGGCTGCCCGCTTCTGTACTGATTGAGCAGCCTGACAGCCTGATGACGAATTGCTTTTTCAATCACGTTACGGACATAACGTGCATTACTGAATGCATGAAGACTGTCATTGCGCTCGTTTAGCAAATGCTCCTTCATTTTGAGTATAGATTGGGGCATAAGAATATAATCCCGTTCCTTAGCCATCATCTCGGAGATTTGAATAAGCTGATCGACGGTATAGTCAGGAAAATCCAACTGGATCGGAAAGCGAGAAGGCAAACCTGGATTTGTTCGCAAAAAAAAGTCCATTTCCCCCGAATACCCAGCGAGAATCAGAATAAATTGATTTTTTTGGTCTTCCATAGCCTTTACCAGGGTATCAATCGCTTCTTTGCCGAAATCCTTTTCCCCTCCGCGTGCCAAACTGTAGGCCTCATCAATAAAAAGCACCCCGCCGAGAGATTTCTTCACCAAATCCCGTGTTTTTTGCGCAGTGTGTCCAATATACTCCCCTACCAGATCAGCTCTTTCTACCTCAATCAGATGACCTTTGCTCAGCACTCCCATTTTTTGCAGCATTTTAGCGATAATGCGGGCTACCGTCGTTTTCCCCGTACCAGGATTCCCTTTGAAAATCATGTGATATACGTGTGCATTACTCAGCAATCCCGCATCCGTGCGCATATGGGTAATTTGCAAAAAAGCATATACTTCAAATACCAGATCTTTGATGTTATCCAAGCCAACGAGATGATCGAGTTCTTTCTGAATTTCCTGATAAAGACTGAGATACTGCGGTAGCGCCTGCGACTTGGTTGAAGCTGCTGCTTCCTTCTCGTCTACAGTCACCGAAGCTGTCGGCTCCGGGCTACGCAGCACGACATTGATTTGTCTGGAAGGTCTCTCCTCCGACCGCTTGCCCGCGGCGATTCCCCGTCCGTTCATGCATCCATCACCTCAACATTTCTTCAGGCACAGCTTACCCTATTAATGTATTCGGTCCGGCATGTCCTTATTAGCACAAAAGCAACGGGAATACACACAAGACATTTCTGCCCGCTTAGGCCAGCCAAGTTTGAGCGCTGGTCCACCACCGTTGCAGCGTCCATTTAGCGTGAGCCAGTACTTCTCTCGATTGATGAAGCGGCATGTTCAGAACTTTGGATTCCGTCAAAGCCAGCTGAGGATGGTCGAAATTCAAAAATTGAGCGATCTCCATCGCACGAGGGCCATGATAGCTATGGGTAATGATCACAGTCGAGGTCCAGCCATACTCATTCATAATTCGCTGGCTGTACAGCAGATTTTCAAAGGTGCTGGTCGCATGGTTCTCCAGTACAATATGCTGGGCAGGGATACCCCTATCTACCAAATAGCGTTGCATGCCTTCGGCCTCTGTATATGGAAAATCGGGCTTATCCAGCCCTCCACTTACAATCAGACGCTTTACGGTCCCGTTGCGGTATAGCCGCAAGGCTTCTTCCAGCCTCTCCTTTAATCCGGGGCTGGGCTCTGCTCCCCACATGGAAGCCCCCAGCACAATTCCGATTTGCGCTTGCTGAAGCGGACTGGTGGAGGCGGCTGTATTCATTTTCCAAACTTGGGCGCCTGTCCATACCAATCCGATCAGCAGAACAATCAGTAAGCAAAGCACAAGGCGCTTGAGTAGGATAAATCTTTTCCTCGAGCTTCTTAGCCTGTTTGGAGGATCAGCGCGTTTTGGCCCGATATTACCATTCCACTGCAAAACCTTCACCGATCCCTCTTGAAATCACCGTTGTGAAACCATTCTGCACGGTGTTTCAATGACATTTTAAAATAGGGGAACATGTGGGCATCTATCCGACGCAGTACATCAGCCGCTGTACGATTAGCCAATTCTGCCTCTTGCGTTGAAATATGACCACGTTGCAACGCTTCCTCAAGCTCATCCTCATCCACCAAAAAGATTTCACCATTTTTAAGCACTACGACATCCAAATACAAATCGTCAAACCAAGGCACACCCTGGTCGGTTACACCCTGATTTCGGCAGGTATCAATGTACCATTCCACAATCTGATCCCGATTGTCAAACATAGCCGTCACTACATAATGCTCACCTTTTGGATAATATTGCAGCCAGGAATAACCTTTATCGGCTATGCAAAACGTATGACCACCGTAGCTTTTCCATAACGGCTCCTTGAGACTCAAAATGGTATACAGGGTCACATATCCTGTAAACGCGTCACTTTCAACATACCGGCAAGCAAACTTGCGATTCGTTATTCTGCGCCAGTTGGCCCGGTCTCCGAATTTGCGCTTCATAAATGATGTTCCTCTCCAACATTGGTAAAACCAGCTTACCATATTTAAACTTTACACTCAAAAAAGATAATCTTGCTACAACAAAAAAGGTATTCTCAGACCTTAAAACGGTCCGAAAATACCTTTAGCTTAAAACAAGTCAACTTACATCAAGCATAGCTTAATCATTTCGGTTGCGATGCCCACGATTGGAGTTCGAATGGCCATTGGAATTGTTTTCCTGACTTCCGTCCACCGGGATTCCTGTAGTAGATGTACCAATATCATTCGGATTCACCGTCGTATCACTATTGGTAGTCCCTGTATCCGGTATAGTTGTCTGACCATTCCCTTGGTTCATATCACTTCCGTTACCAGGGCCGCCATTGCCTGTGCCCCCAGTACCATTTCCACCGGTGTCCCCAGGAATCGTTGGAGTTTGATCCGTGCCGGTGCCGTTATCATTACCACCAGGAACTGTATTTCCTTGATCCGTGCCATTTTGGCCATCAGTAACTCCACCGTTGTCCGGTAAGGATTCCCCCTGATTTGGATCGGTTCCCTGATTTGGATCTACCGGGGTCGTCTCTGCAGGCACTTCCACACGAATCGTATTGGAAGCTTCGGATTCTTTACCATCCGCCCCATAGGCGACTACATAATATTCATACGTATTTCCAGGTACAGGAGAGGTATCTTCACCGCTCGTACCTTTCATAGCCTCCATAATTGGCGTAAAGCCTGCATCGGAGCTACCTTTACGATACACACGGTATTGTACATTATCTCCAGTCGCTGCAGTCCAGGATAGAGATACAATTTGCGTATCCTGACTATAAGATCCGTTCAAACCGCTTGGGGCAGTAGCCTGAACAGTCTCCGTCGGTTTCTCCTGGACTGGCGGTTCATATCCCTTCGGCTGGGAGAATTGCGTAACCGGATGTCCTTTGAGAGCTTCACTCATGACCCTGCCAAAGAAGGCTGCAGATTGTCCGCTGTAGTTTCTTAGCATATGCCTGCTATCCGGCTTGTCATATCCCATCCATACGGCTCCGGTATACTCTGGTGTATAACCGACAAACCAGATGTCCCGGTTGCCACTGTTGCCGCTAATTCCACTTTGGGTCGTACCCGTCTTACCAGCTACAGGCCAGTCAATACGCGCTTTGCGTCCTGTGCCGCTATTAACTACATTTTGCATCATTTGTGTCATTTCATAGGCCGTTTTCTCACTCATTACAGGTTTAGTTTGCTCTTCGTGAGTATAAACCACTTGATCATCACTATTGTTGATTTGCTTAATGGAGTAAGCCTTTTGGAATTGTCCTTTATTGGCAAAAGCGCTATACGCCTGTGCCATTTCAAGGGTATTGGTCCCTTTGCTTAATCCACCCAATGCAATAGCCAGCGAGTGATCATTCTTATCCATCGGAATGCCCAGGCTTTCAGCGAATTGAACCCCTTTTTCCACGCCGATTTGGTTCAGCAGCCACACTGGCGGAATATTTTCAGAAGTTGTAATCGCATCGGTCATACTGATGGTCGATGAGTAACCGTGCAAGTTTTTCGGGCTGTACCCGTTAAAACTCTGTCGTTCATTGCTTAAAGGGGTATCCATGGTAAATTTGCCGGATTCAAGAGCAGGCGCATACGCCGCAATAGGTTTAAAGGCCGAGCCTGGCTGCCTACGGCTTTGCGTTGCGCGGTTAAAGGTTCCCTTTTTGTAATCCCGTCCGGGTGCCATTGCGGCTATTCCGCCCGTTTGGTTGTTGATAATCACCATAGAGGCTTGAACAGGCTGATCGTCCGGACTTTTTTCGAACATATTATCATCCGCCATCGCCTGATCCAGTGCATTTTGAGCCTGGGCATCCATGGTTGTATGAATTTTATAGCCCCCAGTAATCAGATCATTTCCGCTAACTCCTGGCAGAGCATCCTCTGCCTCATTCATCACATACTCCATAAAATTCTGATACTTCTGCACTTTTTCCGGCTGCTTGTAATCGTAATTTACAGCCTTTGCCTCTTCCATCTCTTGCTTGCCAATCATTCCCTGTTCGAACATCAACTGGAGAACCACCGCACGCCGGGCCTTAGAGCTTTCCGGATTACTGATCGGGTTGTATTTGGAAGGCCCTTTAGGAATAGCTGCCAATGTAGCGATCTGCCACAACTTTAATTGATTTAAATCTGACACTCCAAAATAACCTTCTGACGCTGCTTTAATTCCTGAATACGAGCGTCCAAACCAAATCCGGTTCAAATAAAGCGTAATAATTTGATCCTTATTCAAATTCCGCTCCAACGCCATTGCAATGGATACCTCGGTCGCTTTACGGAAAAAGGTTTTGTCACGCGACAGAAACAGGTTTTTGGCCAACTGCTGGGTCAGCGTACTACCGCCCTCCACTGCTGAACGGGCTACGATATCCTTAACAGCCGCCCGCCCAATAGACCAAATATCGACACCCTGATGCTCATAGAATCGTTTATCCTCAGTGGCCACAAAAGCTTTTTTAAGCAAATCTGGAATTTCTTCACTTTTGACAGGATCGCTTTTTTGTACAGACAGCTCACCCATGAGCACATTGTTGCGATCATACACCTTCGATGTCTCATTCACTGTAATTTTATCCTTGTTGGCTTTGTAAATCTGCTCGCCATTGACCATGAC
>NZ_ASSB01000069.1:0-37566 GCF_000520755.1 Paenibacillus sp. 1-18 | reverse complement strand
TTTTTTCTACCATTTTGTGGTTATTCAACAGGCGTGTAACTATTTATAAGCCTGGTCAGCTCAACCTTTACTTCCTCAGGTGACAAGGTTACTGCAAACATAAATCTCGGAATAGCGTTATTTAGGTTATACTTTTCAAGCATTTGATGTGCGTACAAATAAATTGGTGAAATCTTCACACGGGAATTACATGGGTTATATTTGTTATTGGTTGAATGATGTATTCATTCGGGACTGGGTAGCCCCACAGATTGATGCACATTTACATCTTAGTTTGACAATTCTTTTTCAATGTAAGGACGATCAAGTAGACTAAGTAGACTTGGGGTTAAATATTTCGTCTGATACTGGTCTAAAGCGTTATTGACAATTAGCTGACCATTCTCAATTCTAAGCAACTGAGCTGAACCATCTTCTAGAAATAATAGATTTCCATCAATATGTCTTATAAGCCTCCCCATAATTTTAAACAAAAGCTCTAGTCCTTGATAAAATGTATTTCCAAACAATTGAATTCTGATACAAATATTTACATCTAAGTTATAATGATTTCTAACAAAAGCGATATCAGAAATATCTTCAATTTCAAGAGCCAATGAAAATAGCTCAGACCCAATAACTATTTCCTCATCGTTACAACTCAATGATGCCTTCTTGTTCGCATACTCAGTCGTAAATCTTTCCAGCATCTCACCTAATGAATTATTACCTACATTAGATAGTAAAAACAATTCATAATCCATTCACTTCTATCCCCCAAATACTCGTGTAATTTCCCCATCTTTCACAATAAATAGTTCTTTCAAGTTCTTTAAATCACCGTTTGGATTTGCTTTTCTTAAAATCCCTTGAATAATTTCGGCGACTTTTTCAGAAGGGAACTGATCTAAATTTAGAACTATTCTTTCTGCTTGTGTTTTAGTCTTTTTTGTTGTGTTTCTAAGAATATTATCTACATTTGTTTCTATTGTTGGTGCATAACAGTCAAATACCTTACCTTCAATTAAGAAATCTGGATTTGACGACTCTTTTATTCCGTATCCATTACCACCGTTTACTTCATCTAGCATTTCAATGTCATATCCTTGATCTGCCATTAGATCGGCTGTTTCGCTCTCTTTCTTAATACCGTGTGAGTCACCTTTTGTATAGTTCCCTTTAGGTTTTCCACCTTTAGGTAAAGAAGGTTCTGTTAGATTAACATTTCCCGTCCCCTCAGGCGGATTCTCCTTTGGTTTATTCGAATTGGGAGGCGTGGTATCTACTGTCTCCTCCACTCTCCTACCTCCACCATTTCCACCTAAACTGAACAGCGGCTCGTCCCCTACTTTTCCAATAACCTTGGCTCCCATTCCCGTATCCAAGACCCCATAGTTCTTCGGATTGACATGGCTCGACGCCTGACTGATGGCTCCGGCGATTTCACTCCCCGCTGATTTCAGCTTACTGACCGTACGACTATATCCATTCTGTACACCCTTCAGCCCTGCTGTTAACCACTCAGATCCTTTCTTCGCTCCTGCATTTAGCAGTTCTGCCCCTTTCTTGGCTCCTGTCTTTAACGCTCCTCCTACGGCTCCCAGCACCTTGGGGTCAAATATTCCTGCACTCACGAATCCCACCGCTCCGGCTATCGCTACTTCCTTCCAACTGAACTCTTTCCCCTGCAACAATTGGCTGGCTGAATTCTCGAATATCCCGATTCCTCCACCAACGCCCATCCTGCCCAGCAGAGTGCCACTTACTCCTAAAGGACCAAACAACGCTCCTGACACTGCTCCTATCGCGCTCTCTCTCACTGCGGTCGTGGCATAGTCCATTACATCGCTGACTTCACCACTCCTATAATCCGATACCGCTTGTCCAACCACTCCTGCCGTTCCTAGCATGACGGCTCCTACGCCTACCGCCACCATCGTGGCCGTTCCTAACGTCGCCACCGTCAGCACAGCAACAGCCGCTACGGCCACTACCACTGCTATTCCTATCGCTACATTCGTCAGCAGTTTTCCCCAATCAAATGGATCCGGTTCTGGCGGTGCCGGAGGTTCCGGTGGTTTCCCCTCTTTGGGCTCGTCATCAAACGGCGGGTATGCAGTTCGATCGCTTCCTTCTGCCTTGACGTTTTCCCCCAGTAGATGGTATTCACTCTCTACCGATATCCCTGTGCTTCCTCCGGTCTGATAGGCCATCAGTTGGCTGTTGCATTGGAATACAATTTGTTTGGGTGTATAAAGACTCAATTCCAGATCAGCCTGGATCGTCAGTTTCTTCGGACTCTTGATCTCAATGCCGCTCGCATCATTCAGGCTCAGTTGCAACGCTCCGCCCGGATCTCCCATAATATGTACTACATCCGGTCCCAGCTTCAACTCACTTCCATGCTCTGTTCCAAAATATCGGTTATTTGCATCCCCCGTCTTTTCACTACTGCCTCCGTTCGTTCGAACCGAACCAAGGATCATCGCCCGGGAGCCCGAAGCATCTGGAACATACAGACTCGCCTTCGTACCGACCTGCGGCATACAATACATCGCGCTTCCTGTCGGGGGAGCAAATGGATACCAATGCGGGTCGGAAACCCCATCGTCCTTGTCAATCGCCAGACGCAACTTGACTTCTTCTCCCCGCACATCCAGCACGTCTCCCTCCAGAGAGATACCTATCGTCTGTGGATTCGGGATCGGTTCACTTCGAATTCCATCCGGTCTGGATAGCTTATACCTGAAGACCAACTGCCCTTTGTTCATGCGAGCGCTCATTTCACTTACGATCATTTCCTTATTTCGAAACCGCACAGAATCTCCCAATTCAAAAAGCTCGCCTGTCTCAATTTCATAGGTGAAGAAGTCAGTGTCATGCAGTCCCGCCGAGCTTCCACCTGCCTGCTGGTACGCCCAAAGGTCCTTGCTTGCCTGATACGGCGTCCTCTCATCCACACTCCGCATAACTCCTGTTGGCAAACCAAAGTGCAGCTTGGCCTTCGCTGATTCCAATATATCACAGACGACTATCGTGTGTAAGCGGCTCGCCAGCCGCTTTACCAATTCCCAATCCGTCTCTTCATATTGAAGAATTGCTTCTCCTACAACGGCCTTGCCCCCGGTGTGATACAGCACGTCGTTTTGTTCATAGCCCTGAATCAGTTTACCGATCAACTGCGAATAGGTCTGCTTCTCTTCTGGAAAGGAACGCTTTCTTTTTTGAACATCAAGTTGAAAGGATCCGCTTATTCCTTCTATGCCCACCGTATGGACACCTTGGCTGTGTGTCACTTCCACCTTATTCACGATTCCCTTGAACAAGGTCACTTTCCGCTCGCCGTCTTGGGCGTATACATGAATGTGATCATCAGAGGAAGCTTGCAGAGCGGCATTGATTTGATGAGCTTCTTCACTCGTTCCCTTGATGATGACACGACCATGCTCTCCAGGCTTCCAGTCGATGCTGAGATCGCTAAGGTGTTGAATCGGATATGGCGAAGCCACTTTTATCTGATGATATCCTAACATCTTTGACACCTCCCCGCTATTCTTCTTGTTGCCCGGTAGTAGAGAACCGAATATATCCCAGATACAAGCACCTTTGATATGAGGAGGTGGTCAGTGCCGGTTGTCCTTCTACTTTCGTATTCTCTTTTGTGTTCATCCATGGTTCTAAAAGCTGAGGTTTGCAGGGTTTGCCGGATATGGTTTGTCCATTCTCTGCAATCAGGTATATGGTTTCCGTACTTGGGTTATCCGGGCTACTGCAAATTCCAAAATGAGGTACATTTTCTTCTGTGTAGTCGCCCTGATTCATCATCGGTTTTTGGTTCACATAGGAACCATGACTGACCGGCAAATTAATTTTGCGAGGATGACTTCCGCACTGGCAGTTCATGCAGGCTCCCCGGACAATATAATACTCATCTTCGGGCATGTTCTACCTCCCCCTCTACTCTAATTGGGCTTTTTCCATCCTGATTCCCAAAAAATCACGTCGCAGAATACTCTCCGCCACATCCAGACGAACGATGATCCGCCATTTTCGCCCTTCTTGTATACGGAACACCTTCTTGTTCCGAATGGGTTCCTGAAGTAAAATCATGTTCTTTAAAACACTTCGATCTTGGTTCCATTCGCTAGCCGGATGGAGGGCTTCTACCAATTCTACAAAGGGAATATGATAGTTTTTCATCTGACGATGCTTTACGTTGGCCAAAACCGTCAGTTTAAATGGGATATCGGCACAATACGCTTTCAATAGCTTCATAAAAGCTTCCGATACTAATGGAAAAGGGCCTTCCATAAAATCCAGAAATCGGCTGTCTGGCCCTGACATTACATGGAGCATTAGTGCTTTTTCGACCAGATCGTCCGGCTGTAAATTCTGTAGCTTCCACGGATCGATTTTCTCAGTTACATTCTGCAATACGGGCACATCCGTATATCGTGGGTCTTGCTTTAGGAGAAAATAATCCATCGCTCTTCCGCCCCCTCCGCTGAGTTTGGATCCCCTTGATGTTCCAACTGACACAACGGATCACTCTCATCTCTGTACTCTCCGGCATACAAGGTAAACCCGGCTGCTTTTTTCATAGCGTGCATGACCTTGCTATCGATCAGTGTGGACACCATACTTTTCAAAAAAGCAATAGTCAGTACGTGATACTTGACAGCCTCGATTTGCTGTATTTGCTCCAGATCCATGGTCGTAATCTTGCGGGCATACGCGCCTTTTACCGTTTCCCACTCCGTCATCCGGTTCAGTAACGGTTGAAACACAAAGTCGGCTGACCACATGGCTGAGCATTCGACCGAATCCAGGAACCAATTCTGGTCATAGGCATCTATGCGATATTGTACTTTCCCCGCCATGATACTGGTTCGCATCAAGGAAATGTACATGTAGCGAATATCCCCTTTATTTCCTTCCTGCTGCTGAGATGCTGCCTTAAGGCACACCGTTTCCACCGCACGCAGCAGTTCCTCTTGTATCTCTTCCCCGTGCTTTTGATAGTAATCTTCAATAAGGGGAATATCGCCTGTCCATGCTTCCAGCACATATTTTCCCAAAAAATCCTGCAAGGCAGCGTCCCGATCCATGAGCTTCATTCAATGTGTACCTTACCACCGGTTAAGGTGATATCATTCACAATATCAAGCGTCGCACCCGCCTGTTTGAATTGAATACCTTCTTTACCCTCAATGAGTATTTTGGTTTCACCCTTAATCTCGATATCGTCATCAGCCTTCATGGTAATTTTTTTATCACTTTTGATTTCAATACCTCCTTCATCCGTAAGGCGCATCAGCATTTTTCCGCTGTTGATAATCTCTACCGCACCCGGCTTGAAAACAACCTGCTTTCCATATTTGGTGCTAATGCTTTTAATGGAAGGATCGCTTCGTTTGACCGGATCAGAGGATGCCAGATCTACGGAACTGGCCGCAAACGCATGCTGCTCTCGTTCATCGGGGAAATACAGGCGTATTTGATCCCCCACTTCCGGCATCACATACCAACCGCTTCCATCCGGAGAAGAATATACAGTGGAATAAGAGAACCACTTTGCACCTGACGCAGAGGAACCTCGATCAATTTCTAGTTTTATTTTCACCTGATCCTTGGAAATGTCACTCACTGTACCGAACAGTGATGCTCCAGACAAGTCATATGCAAACGTAGTAGGACATTTCATCCCCTCTGAATCCCGCAGCACATAGCGACTTACGATCACGTTCCCGTCAAGGACGGTTTCAGCACGGGCGATGTATAGCTTTCGCTTTTGGAAGATCACTTCGCTGGCCAATTCCAGTACTTTGTAGCTGGTGACTTCATAACTCAAGCTGTTATGCTCGCTTAGTTCTGGTAATCCATTTTCTGATTTCAGCTTGTGTTCTTTCAAATCTTTTTGGATCCTGTAGTTGTGTTCATCTAAATGCTGTGGCTCTCCCATGTCCGGTATCCCGACTACATATTTCAAGCCTTGCTGCATGGAGATTGGCACCAGGGATGCGTGTAACCGCGAAGCAACCCGCTTCATAAAGGCCCAGTCGGTTTCATGATATTGAACCAGCAGCTCGCCAACGGAAGCGCCTTGAGAAGCTTCATCAATCATTTCTGCACGAGCATACGAATCTGTGACATGCGAAAATAGCTGCTTGTAAGATTGTCCCGTATTCTGAAAGGAACGGCGCCTTTTTTGAATATCCATCCGAAATGTAGAGCTTACCGCTTGAATCGTTAATTCTCTGACACCATTCACGGCTTTTACCGAAATATCCATAACAACTCCTTGAAATAACCCGACATTCCGCTCTGCATTTTTCAAAAAAACTTCAATCTGCTCGTCCTCATCGGCTCCTTCAACATATTTATCCAGCTTTTCTTCAGCAATGATGCCTCGAATAGAAAATTTCACATGTTCATTTAATTGTTTAATCAATTGCATATCCAAAATATGCTCAAACTGATAGGGGGCTACCTTAATATCTGCGGAAGTATAGACAAGATTACTCATTCGGATGTTTCCTCTCCTTCCTCTGGAGCTATCGTATGAATGGATCGGATGATCTGCAATACAATGTCGCGCCACTCTGTATACTGTTTATAAGGACAGTTAAAGCTACCCATAACTGTCTCGCCAGACAATTCAAAGTAAAACATCATGTGGTACGCGGGTTCATCCAGCGCAGGGCTTTTAAAATCGAAATAGCCGATCCGCTTACCATTAACCGACTCGACTTGCTCATCGTAAAACACATTGGCTGGACTCATCTTTTTCAACATCGCCTTCATTCCTGAAGTCAATCGTTCTACCCATTCATCCTGCAATTTCTGATCTACGCGATTTAACGTAATATTCACACTGCCCGGTTGATTGGTTAAAACAATTTCCGGGCGCTGCTCATGAGGATATTTAATCTTTTGCATAGTTATGGACATCGGTTCAAATGTTTTCGGGATGTGCAGCTTTAGCATGTCAGAAAAAAAGAAACGTTCAGCAAATTCATAATCCTGATCTCCGATCCTAACAGGTCCCGCAAGAATATTCCGTGGTTTGTTCAACTTCTCGGCTTCATTGATCAAGGCCAAAATCTTTTCATCCTCATATTTCACTGTCTATTCCTCCTCCGCATATTGACTAATCCACAATCATCCGCCCGACTCCGCCGCCTTGCCAGCGGCCTGCTGTGCGCTTACCCCGCCCGACTCCCTCTAGGATCAGCACCAGCTGCCTATGGAGCTGAGCAGGAGAATAATCCCTGTACTCCGTACCGCTTCTATTAGCGATGTAATACTGAATAGACTCCCTGTCCATGGCTTCCAAATTCAGGCACATCAGCGCAAACATACAGTCCATCGGATCTGTTGCACCACTTTTTAGCAGTTCGGATGCGAAGTACCACATCGTCTCTGGACGCAATGTACTCTGCTTCAGGCCCGAAAAGGGAGCATGGATATCACTCCATGTATTGAATTCGGTAGCCATGTCGGCAAAATCCTGATAGTTGGAGCGAAGTACAGCTCCATCTTTAAGCTTGAATCTGCCCAGCTCTATCTCATTCAGACCGATCTCTGCCTCTTCCTCCAGCACGATATCTGCATGATGAGCGGTGAAATCCGGGCGATCTGTTTGTTCCAAAAAGAGCAGCTTCAACACCGACAGCCGCCCGGTGGCTGTATATGGCACTTCCTGCTCCTGCTCTAGCAGGTACAGTCTGCCCTTATGTTTCACAATGCCTCTGCCTACGGTCAGCGCGTGTTCCCCGACGGTCACGTTCATTCCGGTAATGATGCCATCCGAATAATCCTGATACCGGATATCGAGAAAGCTGCGGGGGTAGTCCCGCAGGTTCTCCAGCATCTCGGTTTTGAGAATACGTCCTTTCTCGAACTTCGGAACAATATGAGTTAGCATCGTGGTCTCCTCCTTCCTTCGTGTTTTTTCTGCTCCGTGCGGTTTACAGATTATCTATGTTGACTTCTTGGGCTACTCTTCTTTATTCAAGGGAACGGACAACCGATTTACACCGGGCGCAGGAGCCGGAACAGTCACCTCTGGAATCGTCGAATGGTTCAACACAACTGAGCGACCGGATTTACCAAGAGCATTCGGCTTCTTAGCAGTTAAAGCTGCCATAATATGACCGATAGATTTAGTGAAGAAGCTAGTCACTTGACTCCAGTAACGGGCCTTGGAGTGTACAAAGGATTCTTTTTCATTGTTATCATCCGCCACAGCAATCCTTACAGACAGCTTGCCGACCCTTCCTTTACATTTAGACGTTTCCATGACTGTTTCGCTCTGCCTGCATCTGAAGGATGTAATTCAACTCGCGTTTGTCCACAACATAGGTATGGGCGATCAGATCATGGAGGGCTTGTTTTTTGGCGGTGAAAGCCGTCATGATAAAGCCGATCCACAAAATAATGTAGGAAATTAACTTACTCCAGTAACGAGCACTCGCACGTCCAAAGCTGAGCTTTTGGTTAAATTCATCTACCACGACGATTCCAAGGGCCAGCTTGCCCACCGTAGCTCTGCATTTGGACGATTCCATAAGTGCAAAATACAGCCATGAAATCCCCAAATTCAGCAAAGTCTGGCCTAATAATTTCATTGTAAAAATAGCAGGAAGTCCGTCTGTCAGTACAGAGGTTTCTGTCGGGGATGGCATCGAATTCCCAAAGACCTGAATTACGCCCCAGATCAACCCAATAATCATAAATACAAATCCTAAAATAAAGCTATCAATGATATAAGCCAAAGTTCGTTTCCAAAAACCCGCATACAGCATGTTATCCCCTCCAAGTGTTGTGTGTACTTTTCATATTCTGGATTTTGAAAAATCCTCAGTTTCCTACTTCGTACCGTCAAAGAAATCCAGTTCGGAAAGATCATTTTCGAAGGCAAAAAAGCGTTTGGGCCCCAGATGCAACAATTCATCTCGACGAGTAATCGGTACTACATAAAAGCCCCAACGGCTGTCGCCGGCAAAAACAAAATATTTCGTCTCCTCATTGCGGATGGAGTCGGTATCATCCTGCGGGATATCCCGCCCGTACAGCACGGCGATTTCCTCATACGGCATGGGCTCAAAGGCTTCCGGCCGGCTGCGGTACACATGGCGCTGACGCAGCTTGCCGCCGCTGGCCGTCAGGAAAAATTCCACCTCAGCCGCATGAGACGGCCGGGAAATGGAGCCGCGCACCCGATTGCTTTCCAGGCTGGCAATCAGCTCTTTTTCACGCCCCGTATGCGTCCAGGCGCTGACAGTGTACGGAATAGCCGGAATATGATTGGTAATGACAGGCTCAATTGTGCCCATTTTTTTGGCATTCAGGTAACGAATAGCTCCACGCAGGCAGGCCATTTTCAGCTCAGGCACCCGGCTCAGGTCTTCCGCTTTCTGCCGGAATTCAATGCTGCGCCCTGGCACAAATTCCTTTAGTGCTTCGCGAAATACGTCAATCCGGCAGGACTGCCCGGTCAGCTTGATAATGGAATAATCCTGCAAGCGTCCCTCCTGATAGAAGTCATCCAGAAACTTGCGCACAATATTATAGATATCCGCTTTGAGCAGCAGTTGTATTTCCCGAATGTTAAACACCACATCAGGCAAGCCATATTCATCGCGGAAGCGTCCGTTCTCGATGACTGAAACCAGCCAACGGTCCAGCACCGCAATGTTCAAGTCACTTTCGGCTGATAACACCTGTTCAGACTCAAAGCGACTGCGCAATATGCCTGTACGCAGAAAAAACTCCTTTTTCATATTTTCTGCCGCACTCCACAGCAGATGAAAATTACTCAGCACCCGCTGATATTCATCCCGCGTGGCATGCTCGTACCGTTTGAACGCCGTAGGCAAAATAGCCTCTGCCTCACGATAACGCTCTTCCAGTCCTGCATAAACAGCATCTACGCCAAACTCATCCACATGACGGTACAAATCCCCTGAAGGAATGCCGATCAGGGCATCTATATCGGTATCAGGCAACCGGGTTTCGGCTGCATAATAACCTGCAAACACAATTTTCATAAATTGCATAATCCGATACGTCAGATTGTTTCCGCCAAAATTGGTATCGCCATTTTCATACGTCGTGTGAATATCCAGCTTGTAAGCAATACGTCCATCCTCAATCCGGAATCGGCAGGATGACAAATCCGTCGTGCCTCCGCCACAATCAATGACAAGTGCCTGATATTCCTCACCGTCCGCAAAAGTTCCTCGCTCCATCTGGTCTGCCAGCGTGTTGTACAGCACAGCCAGCCCTTCGTCCAGCGCATCCTCCGCTTCAATCCGATAGTCTGGCAATATGTCAGTAAACATCTCAATAAACTGTGGCTGTAGCTTGACTGGAGCAGAAAAATGCAGATTGCGAAACCGGCACTTAAATTGCTGCTCGGCGGTGCCTATCACATAACGGATAAATGCCGCCAAAATATCGCAGCGGGAAGCGGTCGCTGTATTCCCCTCGGAATCCATTAATTCCTCGATTCGCTTGTAATCATTGACCCAACGCTTAATGCCCCGAAATACCGTTGCACGGCTGCCCGCCACGTCTGTTCCACGCAATGCTTCCTCCCCGAAGACATACACGATATGCTCCGGATTGGTGCAGTCCGCCACACGAATAGCAGTCGGTAGAACCTCGATCCAGTCGCCTTCCGCACCTGCCGGGCCGGGAAATGACACATAATTGATCGCGTTCAGCTGTACCGTGCTGCTCATGCCTGTATCTGGGGCTGTGACATAGGAGCTATCCAAATAAGCTCCTGCCGTTGTGTTCGAGGTGCCAAAATCGATGGCCAGTACGGCATCTGTTGTTTCAGTGCCCCGAATGATCAGTTCTGCCACTGGAACTCGGTGACCCTGCAGCTTCAGGGGCAGCAGCGGCTTATCCCCATAGTAGAGATTATAAAAATATTCTGATTCCTGTCTTCGCAGAAACAACAGGCTATAGCTATGATTGGCCGTCTCTCGCAGTTCAGCATCGCGATGCCGCGATAGATAATATACGCCTGCTAGTCTCTCATCCTTCACCACATTCAAAACACCGCACAGTTCTCCCATCGCATTCACCAACAGCACATTAGATGAGCTGAGCCAAGGCAGATCGGACTCGATTCGATAGTTGTCCATGCGACCTGTCCGCACACCCTGATACAGCGTAATTTTAGCCGGAACCCGGATGCCGCCGCTCTCCTGTCGACGGTCATTCCAATTTCGCTGGAGTGCTGATTCCATGCGTTCAAAGCCGCCAGGGTTGGGTCTTGTGATGAGTAAATGCTCCTCTGCGCTCCGAAATCGCAAAATGACACGAATGAGTTCTTCGCGTGCCAGACGATTGGCAAAGCCCTCGACCAGACGCTCCTTATCGCATATCCCGCGCAACTGGAAGGTCGTCATCTGCTCCAATTCCGCCCGCGTGTATTTCGCTGTGAAGCGAACGCTTTTTTGATCAGTGGGCGGGTTAAGCAACCTGTATGTATAGGGTCCGTTCATCGTTCACATGTCCTTTCTGAGCCATTTGGCCTTTAATAGAGGGCGATAGCGTCTATTTTCATCGTAGGATCTGCCTCCAAAATGCCGAAATGACTTGTCCAATACAGCTCAGTCGTAAAACGTGCCGGGAGAAACAAATCCAGAATTAAATCCACCTTCAGCCGTGACAGCTGCGTTTTCTCCTGGCCGATATAAACGAGCAATTCATCTTTCTCCTCACAATTGGCATAAATGATCGAGCGATAAAAAACACGCCGCATCGTTTCTTTTAACAGATGCACTGCTTCCCCTGTCTCATACAGGCGGAGCAGTCCTTCGGCAATCGCATCCTGTTCCTCGCGGTTTAATTGTTTAAAGCTTTCCTTCACCTTCGAGCCAAAAATGCCGTCAGCAATGTCGCGCTGAACAAACCGGATATGATACTCGCGCCGATTCATCCCTTGATACAAATCAATTTCCGCCAGAAAATGCATCATGATATCAAATAGCGATTCCCTTAGCTCCAGATCATCTTCAATATCCGGTGGAAACAGGTCCCGAAAAATAGAATAGAAGCGGTAGTACGGATTGATTTCCACCACCTGCTCCAATTGGGAAGTATTCAAATCTACCAGACTAAGCTCCATATAGGGAGAATAGCTGACAGCGGGTACGAAACGGAATCTATCCACATCCAGCTCCTGTTCCCGCGCACGCATGAGTAAATCCCAGACGTAATTCACACCCATTCTCCTTCACATTTGTACTCTGGAAAATACATCTGCACTTCCGATACGAGAAAGCTCATTAAGTCAGATAACATGTAAGCTGGTGAGACTGGCGAAGCATCTTCAGAGCCGCGTCTGAACCCCAGCCGCATGATTTGCTTGCCTTCCTCGGTCCGCACATTATCGCTGACAAACGGGTTCAGCGGATACGTCTGGGATTTGGTTACAAGATTGCTTACATCACTTCTACCGGTGCCTCCCCAGATGTCCACACGTTCCAGCTCCAGTCCATGGGCTGCTTCAAACGAATTAACGATACGCGTGATTTCCGCTTTGGCCCGGACAATCACGGCCTGCTTGCCTGCATAGCGTCCCAAAAAGCTGTCCTGCCGCCGATTGGACAATACGGGATACGTCTGCCGGCTAAGTCTTGTCGTTACTGGCTTTGTAACCTTTAACACATTCCATTCGCCGGATTTATCTCGTGGCGTGACAATCGTCAGTTCTTCTTCCGTACGCTTGATATACCGAATATCCCCTTCAGCGCCGTCGATCAGGTAACCATGCTCAGGTCCTGTTTTACGCAGAGGCAGCACATGCTCATAGTTCACACGATCCATAGCGGGTATCGGAAAACCGCTGTTCTTTAGAGATAACCGTTCAATGTTCCAAAGCGGAAAAACATCGCCCTTCTTAAAAACGTCGAATTCCTCCAATGAGATCGTAATTTCGTGAATTTCCTCATGGGCAGCGGGCTCCCCGTCTCCTCCAATCAACACACAATCAACAAATTTATAAGCATACGGGTGATTAATTGTTTTCCATGGCATACCATTTTGCATAAACATATGATACAGCTTCTCAATTTCCAAAATATAGGAACGATTGTGCTCCAGACGAAAACGAATGGGATAATTTCCGGTTTCCGTAACCAGCATTCCTGCAAAAATCCGCTTGCTGTGTACCAGCGCTGTGATTCGTTCGGTCTCCATTTCCAGAAAAAGTGTAAACAGTGGCAGCGCTCCGCCTTCGCGAACCACCTCAGCTACACGGCTGATGTCCACCTTTTTGTCCTCCGTATCGGACGGTAACACCGGATATAAAAACTCATGAATCGGGTCATAGTCCTCACGCGATGTCAATGATACATACACGTCAAACTTTTCTTCCGTATTCTCTATTTCCTCAAATACCCGCCGTTCCAGCTGGCGGGTCATCTCTTCCTGATATTCGACGAGGTTCATAAACACCCCCGCCATCATATTTTTCAGTAAACGTCTCTGCTCCAGATCGTCCATCTTGCTCAAACGGTCCTGCACCAGTTCTTTCACGACGTTACACTCCTTTCCGGCCCCAGCATTCATTGAACATGAAAAACCTAACTTCCGTTCGCAGCAGCCTGCTCCTGACCTGCCGAATCAGACGCCCCCGCTGCTTTAGATGCAGAATCCGCAGCTCCCTGCTCCTTACTGGCAGGAGCCTTTGCCGAAGCGGCATTTCCATCGCCCGTACTGCCGCTCTTCACAGCCGAAGAGGTTTCCTTCTTCGCGGCTGCAGCGGCTGTAGCATCTGCTGAACCCGTCGCAGCAGTCTTCGCTTGCGATTTTGCAGCAGGGGTTGCAGCCTCGGGGGCCGTAGCTGCGCCCGCTGTATCCCCTGCGCCCGTATCATCCAGCGCTCCGTCAGACAGCCCCAACCCGGCTGGAAGCTGACCATTTTTCTGCTGCTCCGCGCTCTGTTTCTCCTCTGCCTTCGCGATGCTCCGCTCCATGGCCAGAACGCTTTCGAGCTTATCAATATCCTGATAAATTTCCTGCGCCCCTCTATAGGCGTCAATGGCTCCTTCATAATCGAGATCCTTCATCAGCCGATCTCCTTTGGCCTGAAGCTTGCCGGCTTGAATCTCCTTCAACTGCTGCTGAATGGATGCCAATTTATCATTGGTTTCGGTAATCTTCTTTTCCAGCTCTTTTTGCGCGGACGTATACCCGGATTCCATCGCAGCCTTGTTTGCTTTTTTGTACAGCTTAAGCGCATTCGTGTAATCGCCGCCCTGAAATTTCAAATCTCCGTCCTTCATCCAGCTCGCGGTCTCGGCATAGCTATCCAGCTGATCAATTTTATGCTCAATATCCTTCACATTAAACGGTGGGTACAGTCCCGCGCTTTTTCGCGCTTTCTCGTAGCTGGCTTCGGCTTTGGCAAAGTCGGCCTTTTCCACATAGCCATCCCCGTCAACCATCAGCTGAGAGACCTTCTGCTCGCCCGTATACAATCTCTTATGGATCTTATCGTTGATTTTAACTGCCGCATTTTTCGCCTCGCTATAGGACTTGAGCGCCTTCGCATAATCCCCTGCTCTTGCGTAATCATCTGCCGTCTGGGCCGATTCGATCATCGTTTCCAATGCTGCTGCCTTATTCGCAGCCATGCGCGCCAGCGTAATCCATGCTCCACTGCCTACAACGATAAAAACAAGTAAAGCAATCAAAATTCCCTTGATCAGCTTGCGACGGTTTTTAGGCTTTTCCTGAAACACTTTATTTACATAAATGGCTGCGGCTGTATAATTGTTCACCGCCCGGCGCTGCTTGCTCAGCAGCACCTCTTCCAGCGTATCCGTCAGCATGACCGGGTCTTTCGCTTCCTCCAGCGCACCGAGCATTTCCGCCAGCTCAACATCTTCCCACATCCCGGATGTGGTCAGCAGCATGACATCTCCATCTGCAAGCTGCGTCTTTTTGGCATAATGGGCATGAACCCCATTCGGATTTCCCAGATACTCCAGCAGATTCCCCCGTTCCTCGTGAGTACTGGTCGCTTCGTCCGGAATGCGTCCGTCATCCGCCAATGACTGTGCCAGACTATGATCCTTACTGCGAAAATTAAGCCGTCCATTTCGAAAATGATATAGTCGCACATTACCACACGAAACGTACACCATTTTGTTGTAGTTGGTCACGACCATCAACAGACTGGCCTTGAGCCGAACACGGCGGCTTTCGAATTGCAGCCATTCCTGCGCTTCACGCAGATCTCTCATCAGGCGCCGCTTGGACATGGAAGGCTTCTCCATGAAATTTTCCAGCACCGTTTTGACAACCATTTCCGCGCTGCGCAGCTCCTGATCCGAATCCAGACCGTCTGCGAGGACATAACAGGCCATGTCGTCCGTCTCCATGAATGCAAAATAGTCCCGGTTGTCTATATAAGAGCCCGCTTCCGACACAAAGGCGGTATTAAAATCGCTGTTGTCCTTGCGCATCGCTACCCCCGTCTTTCTTGTTTCATCCTATCGCCAAAATAAGTACTGTCGCGTTATCCTGGCTTTTAAAGCCTTTATCATGAATGGTGTCGATCATGGTTTCCGCCATTTCCTGCGGTGTGCCACCTTTACGCATGATCTCTTCGAGTTCAATCTCCGTCAACGCCTCCTGGATGCCATCGCTGCACAGCAGCACATAATCGCCCGAATACAGACGAATCGGTGTAGTACCAAGCTCCATGCTCTCAAAGCCTTCATAGCCCAAATAGTTGACCAGTTGATTGCGTACAGGGCTCGTTTTGGCTTCCTCCGAGGTCATTTGTCCGGCCAGCACGCGTTCCTCCAGCAGGGTTTCCGCTGTATGCTTGGAATTGACCGTCTGGAAATGTCCATTGCGGTAAATCGTAATCAGACTGTCGCCCACCGCTCCATAATACAGCCGATAGCCACATACAATGACTGCCGCCAGCGTCGTTCCTCCGCCCTGCCCATTTAAATTTTGCAAAATGCTGCGGTTGCTTTGGCTTGCCGCCCCGGCAAAATACTCATTCAGATTCGATGCATCCTCCAGCTTGGCAAACGCCTTCGTAAACGTCGTCACAGCTAATGTACTGGACATGCGTCCATTGGCTAGTCCGCTGATCCCATCTGCGACCACAGCCAGCGTACCGACAGGTGTCGTCATACTTGCAAAATAATCATCCTGCTCGCTTCGACTCCCAATCGTTTGACCATTCCCGATCTCAATTCCACTCACAGTACGGCTGCCGGAACTTCGTGTCAGTCGTATACGGATGATGAGAAGAACAGCGAATAGCACCGCAGCTCCACATACAACAAAATAAGGCTGCATTCCGTTACCTCCCTGCACCATTTGCCCACTTCCGTCCTATTTTTCGTTATCCCACTCAAAATGGGCGCCGCACAGCGGGATAAAGATAAATTTGCTGTGTCCCAACTGAATCACGTCATAAGCAGCCAGCTCTGCTGGTGAATATACCGCTTCATTATTGTGGTATGCCAAGCCTGACGAATCGCCTGGCAGCAAAAAGAAGTTGCGCTTCTTCGGATCATACACAATCACCGCATGATTCCTGCGGGAAATCGTGTTGTCCCCGATAATACGGACATGCATTTCCTCTGCTCGTCCGATAAAGTTTTTCTCTGCCATGATGCGATAATCCTGACCCACCTGCGCTCCCTCGATGCATACCAGCCATCCGGTTACCGGGTGAATCCCTACCGTCTCGCCCAAATACGGCATTGTTTTGTCATTGTCTCCCGCAGCATCGGTTCTCACCGCTGGCTCCACGCTCTTGGGCGCGGCTATATTTACTACCGTATTGCAATAAGGACACGTATTTCCATGCTTTCGTGTACTGAACATGTGTCCATTCGGGCATCTTGTCAAACTCATAGTCGGTTCCTTCCCCCATTGTCATGATTGTCTTTTTGAGCGATCTAGGGATGTTGCAACATCCCTATCTATTTAATGAGCAGCCTCGTATTGGCGATGTATAATAAATCACCCGAGTAGATTCGGTAAGGCTCGCCGCTCTCCAGTTTGTTGGTTACACTTTCATTGGCAGGCCGCAAACCTGTTCCGTTCCCGGAATCCACATCCTCCACAAACCAGTCGCTGTTCACCCGGTTGAGCACCGCATGCTCCACGCTGATCAGGGATGCGTAGTCTGTATCTGCCAGATCAATATCCGCCTCTGAGCGGGACGTTGTTTTGCCGATCAAGAGCGACGTTTCACCTTCGATATACCATTCTTTAATGGACTCGCCTTCTTCATCAATCAGCACCAGCTTGGCAATCCGATTACGCTCTGCCTTAGGCTTTGCCACGGGTACAACGGTCACCAGATTGCGCAGTATGTATACAAGCACGCCGATTCCAATACCTATCGCGACCACGGTTTTCAAACCGCTGTAGCCTGTACGATTAAACACATAAAAGGCGATCGCCAGCATCAGCCCGAACATGGCAACATCTATGATGAAAACCCATCTGTTCTGCGCCGTTTTCACTGCTTGCTTCCCCCGTTTCCATCCTGAAATCATCACTTTTTACGAATACCAAAAAACTGGTTAAACATCGCCGAAGTATCCGTCGGATCACCTGATTTTTTCGTGTTTTTCCCAGGTGAGCCCTCCTTCGTTTTCGGATGAAAACCGAAAAACTCCTCAAAATTACTTCCTATGTCAGCCGGATTAAATCCTTTGGCTGTCTTACGCGCACCTCCGGAAGCTGCAGCTCCTCTTCCTCTCTCTTGCTGCTGTCCGCCAGCTCCCTCAGTTTTTCGGATGAGCTCGGCATCGTATGCCTGCCGCAATGCTTCGTCACGCAAGGTATTATAAGCCTCGTGAATCAGCTTGAACTTGCGCGTTGCTTCCTCGCTTCCCTGGTTGGTATCGGGATGATACTTTTTCGCCAGTTTGCGGTAAGCCTGCTTAATCTCTGTCTCCGAAGCATCCCGGCCGACACCGAGCAGCTCATAGTAGTTGGTCATGGTATGATTTTCCCCTCTCCGAAAAAAATAAATATTAAGAGACCCGCAGGCCTCTTAATATTTATCCACCCTGCACCTAAGCACAGGGTGAGTGTGTGTTCAAGCTGCGCCTGACGTTAAGCCGTCAAGCTTAAACCGGATATCCGCCGTCGATTGTAGCCAGCTCGGTTTTGTCTTTCTTTTGTTTGATGTAAAGTGTAAACGCACCCACACCTTCTGTGTCGCCGAAGTGCTCTGTGTAGTCAACAACGAACGCATTCGGGAAGTAGATTTTACGCACTACTTGATCAGCTGCAATCACTTCCAGTGTTACTTTACGGTAGCTGTCTGCTTTTTCAGCAGGAACCAGGGACCACAAAGCCAGTTTCAGCGTGTCATCTGCGCTGTCACCGTCTACTGCTGTGATGATTTTACCGCTGATGCGCAGCGTAGAGCCTACGTCAGTGGAGCGTGCATTGGAATCGTCCGGTGTATCGGTGTCATAAATAACCGTTTGGATGTTATCCAAGCCCAGCTCGATTGTTTCTTGTCCTTCTACTTTCAATCTGAATCCCATGTGTGTTGCCTCCTTGAAATTAGGTAATATGATGGCGGGAGAAGCAGAGCTTCTCCGCGATTTATGTATAAAGGCGGTTCTGGATAGAAACGCCTCTAACATCTTTCGTAGCGCTCGGATCATGATTTAACCGAGCTGGTTCCCTTAGTGATCATGACTTCCAGGTTCTTCACGTTACCGTTGAAGACCAGGTCGATATGGCACATATTGCTTTTCTCATCAATAATGAAGCTCATATCGTCTCCGTCCTGAATGATCGAGTTAACAGATCCTCTGCTGCCCAGCCACTTGCTCTTCTGACTGCTCGGATTGTTACTGAAGAAGCGGACGATATTTTCGTGCTTGAAGTCTCCTGTCTGGTAGCGCAAAATACGTTCAATGTACGTGCTGACCAGCGTCTTGTAGATGGAGTCAAAGCCGTCCTCGGACATTGCCATGCTTCTCGCCTTGTAGACGGTAATACGGCGGATATCCTTATCCTGAAGCTGAGCATTCTCGGACGAGAATACAAAACCGAAGTTTTTACGGTTAATGGCATCCTTGATCGTGTTGGTGAACCCGGTGATTTCCTTGGCCATCGTTGTCACGGTGCGCAGACTGTTGTCTCCGGCTTCAATGTCGAAGCGCACGCCAGGGTAGTTTTTGTTGACCGTTTTGAAGGTTTCGCGCAGGTACTCCGGACATTGATAAGCAGCGACCAGACCGGCGGCAACGTAGGCTGCGCCCACATAAACGCCCTCGATCCACAGCTTGAGAATATCCTCTTTTTCCTTGGAGAGCTGTACACCGCTTTCGGTCTGCAGCATTTTGCTGTCGATAATGACACCCGATTTGTCCTTTGGAATAATCGTGAAGTTCGGTACACAAGGAATGGCAAATTCGCTGTATTCTCTGCGAACGAGCGTAGAGCACTTGTCGATATATTTGTCAATCCCGGCCGTAGCCATGCTGTTGAAGGTCGTTTCTTCACCAGATTCAAAATTAAAGAACATTTGAATTTTGTAATCCTTCACAACCTGCAGCAGCATCGAAAGAGATTCCATGGAATTTCCGCCCTGCTTGACCACCTTCTCGTTGCCCTTGAAGCGTTCACGTGTAACCTTAACCTTACCGGCTGCTTCCAGCTCGATAGATGGTACGATACCGAACCAGATCGTGTCGCTAAATTCATTTTTAGCATTCACCGTGTTCAGGTACGTTTCCAGACGCGGGATGTTGCTGCTTTTCACCAGCATGTCCAGCTTGTTGTTCGCCACCAGCATCGTCGGCAGCATTCCCTTGCTCTTGGTTGCATATTGATCAAAGAACATTTTCACACCAAGGATTTTTTCCACAAGCGGCTTGACAGCCTTCACGAAATCGTCCTTCGCATTTTTATAAAACTCCAGATACGTGTTGTAGTTTTGCACTTCAACTGCTGTATCCACCTTGGTCTGAACAGCTGGCAGCGGTACAAATGTACGAACCACCAAATCCTTCACATAATCTGAAGGCGTATCTGTAATGGAGTTGTAATCTTCCTCGAATACCTGTGACAGATCGCCGGTGCTGTTTTCATCCAGCAGCATCAGCTCGGTGCTTTCGCTCTTCGGCGCTTCGATGATTTTCAGTTCGCCGCTTTCTCCAATAGAGAGCATACCCACCTGGATCAGTTCACCGGAATTTTCCTCTTGAGCGCCACCGAGCAAAAGACGGGTTTTAATATCTTCAATTGCCAGTGGCAGCATAGCCATAACATTGTTGTAGTTCTGACTCGCTTCCTCGAACATCCCATTCAGCTTGTCGCCCATGTCGAGTTTCTTCGGATCGCCATCATCCAGCTTGTCGTATTCACCGTACATATAGTGAATTTCTTTGCGGACTTGACGAATATCATCCATAACCTTTTTCGGAGAAATCATATCCAGCAGATTTTCAAACTTGAAATCCACATTGGTGATTCCTTGACTGCGTTTGGTATCAATGAGTGTAAACAACATTTTCAGAAAATCATTGCTTTGATTAATACGAATTTCAGAAATGCTATCCTCGTCGATCCCGTCTGGCTTTTTCAGGGTATAGACGACTTTTTGGTTAGCTGCATTAAAAAACGAATATACGGTCGGTGAAAACTTATCTAAAAATTCGTCAAAGCTGCGCACCAGAAGGTGCTCATTAATTTCCTTGATCTTCTCGTCACTCAAGCTGTCAATCCCTTTCACATCACCTACAATTGTGATCAGGTCCAGCTTTTCCGGGTTAATTTCTTCAAAAAGCATTGTCCGGTTCGTTTGATAAATGATTTCCATCGCTGTCGGCAAACAAATAATGTGTGAGTATAGGTCTATGGCTCCATACGCGGACACAGGGTGTCCAATTCAGAGTAGACGAATGCCCATGATTAGTTCATTTGCCTCCTCCCCCCTACATAACATTCAAATTGGCCAAAGGATTCGGCTTATACCGTATTCATGGTATAGGCATGTAACCTCGAAAATCAGTCCGAAGCGTGATTTAACGTTTAACAGCAAAAAATTCCAAATGAGATTTAATCTTAAAATGAGAAGTCAGGTAACACAGAATTTTAAATTGTTGATTTCGCATTCCTAACTTCAATCCCATTTTTTTCCGCTGATACGAAAGCTATCATACAAAGTACTCTTTAGTTTTGTCAATTTCTGTAGTCTCAGATTGAAACAGGGTATTTTGGCTCATTTTATGCGTGAATACGTAATTTTTATGATATGTTAGACCTGTTTCTACAGGGAAATATTCACAAATGTAACTGAATTGCCGATAGAAATCCATTGGATATTTCTGATAAGCGTAAAAGTATCAAATTCATGGCTAATGTGAGGGTTAACAGCTATTTTGATTCTTTATCCCTTATATCCCAAGGATTAGGAGAGTCGGCACACCCACATTGGCCTCGTCGACGGAGGGGCTTATGTTCAGAATAAGGAAACTAGGGATTATCATTTTCATGACTTTTGTACTATTTTTTCAAATGAGCTTAAACGGGGTCATTTGCACTGTAAATCAGGCTAATGCAGCATCTTTGGGGACTGCTCCGATTGAGGGTTACGATGCTGTTTTTGTATTGGACACCAGCTATTCCATGAGGGACACCGATCCCGAGGGTATTGCCGCCGAAGTCATCAGTATGTTTATGGACTTGAGTGATGCAGACCGTACACGCGTTGGCTTTGTCGCCTACAACCATCACGTAGTCGCTTCCAAGTCCCTGACCTCAATTGCCGTAGCAGCGCAAAAATCCCAAATTCAGCAGGAAATCAGAACGCTAAACCGTTCCGGTTATACGGATCTGGGACTTGGATTGCGTAAAGGCTCGGAGCTGCTGGCCGCAGGAGCATCCAAGGGACGTCAGCCTTTTATGATCCTGCTATCCGATGGTGAGACTGATTTTGGTGCCTCCTCCGGTTCCCGAACGAAAGGGGATTCCAATAACGATGTGGCTTCGGTCATCAAATCCGCACAGACCAAGGGATATCCGGTGTATACGATTGGTCTGAATCATGACGGTACAGTGAATCGGCAGGAGCTGGAGCGGATTGCTTCTCAAACGGGAGGAGCTTCTTTTATTACAAGCAGTGCCGAGGATCTGCCGGAAATTTTGAATCGCATTTTCGCCAGTCAAATTCGTTCCAAGCTCGTACCTGTTGCTGCCATTACGACCACTGGCGAGATGCAGGAATTAACAGTCAACCTGCCGGATTCCAGTATGGAGGAAGCGAATTTGGTGCTTCTGTCCGAGCATCCTCTTCAGGAAACACAGCTGTATTCCAATTCTGAAAATGTTCGCAGGTATAAGTCGAGCCGATATGCGATTTTAAAAATTGAGCATCCACAGGCAGGTAAAGTAAAGCTGAAACTGCGGGGGATACGCGGAGATTTGGTCAAAATCAATTTGCTCGGCAGCTATAGACTGGAAGCCGAAGCTATTATGGGAGGAAAACAAGGAGCCGCAACGAATGGCAACAAGCCAGTGCAGCTACCTAAAGGCCAGGCCACACCATTTCAGGCTCAGCTTCTGTTACCGGACGGTGAAAAGCTTACAGATGAAGCTGTATATACGTCTCTTCAAGCGCATATTATAGTTACCCCTGTTCAGGGTGGCACAGCCAAAAGGGTGCCTATGACCTATAAAGACGGAGCATTTCATGCCGAATATGCGTTCCCTCAAGCCGGAGATTATACTTGGCAGCTCGCTCTGGACAGCCCACAATGGTATCGTAATGGAACTGTACATAAGGTCCACGCGGCCAATGCAGCACCGCAGGTATTAAAGGACCTGACGATTCGCGTCGTGAAAGAAGATGGAGATTCCCGTCGAAGTTTATCGGATTTCTTTGCTGATCCGAATCATGACAAGCTAACCTACAAGCTGGTTACGGGAGCCTCTGGGGATGCGGCCCATGCCGAGATTAACGGTAGTGATCTGCTGCTATCCGAGCTTCACACAGGAGACTCTGAGCTGAAGATTACCGCTACTGATCCTGAAGGAGCATCCAGCAGTGCTACGCTGACCATTTCCGTACAGTCCCGGTATACCGCCATTAAATGGACGGTAGCCATCAGTATCGTGGTAGCCGCTCTTCTGTATTGGTTTTTACGGCCTAAGCCACAATTTGCAGGAAGAATCGAAGGATATTTTCTCGCAACGGCCAGTGGTCTGGAGATTCCGGTCAAATCTTGGCCGCTCACCTCCTTTCCGGGTCGAAAGGTTAGCCTGCAAGAATTGTTCCGTACGCTGGACGTCCACGAACCGCTGCCAGAGGCGGAGCGAATCCTGTTTTCCGCAGGTAAAAAAGGCAGTCTGGTTGTCAAACATGATACACGCTGCGCCCTGCAGCACGGAAAAGTCAGATTGACCCGCAACAAAAAAGCGGTCATGGAGTACGGTGACAAGCTGTATATTACGTTCGAGGACGGTGTAACTGAAATCGAACTGCGCTACAAAGCGATCAAGCCGAATACCTCGGTGTATACTGATCATATTCAAGCTCCGACAGGATAGCAGCGGTCGGAAAACAAAAAAAGGAAGCATCGTCCCTTACGATTAACGAATCGTAAGGGTGCGGTGCTTCCCTTTTTTTATCCAATATTCCGCACGCAGTGCGGCTTTAAACCATCTGAGTGAGCGACAACGCTTGTTAGCCTGTACCTCCAGACCACGCCGAATCACATACGGCAGCAGGGAAATCCCTGCATTTTCGATCCGAATCCGGTCGGTCCGAGCTGCAAACAGCCTGCCCGGCACATCCGGTGGAGGTGAGCCTTTTCGGCAATAATACAGCGTGGCGGCCAAGCTATAGATATCCGATACAGGTCCCTGCTGCGAACGGTTAGAATAAAACTCCAGCGGAGAGTAGCCTGCCGTGGTGAAGATCGGATGCTCCTTGCCTTCAAAATGCACAGCTGAACCGAAATCAAGCAGCTTGATGCTGCCATTTTCCCCAATCATAATATTGCCAGGCTTAATATCCCGGTGAATAATGCCCTTATCGTGAATATACTCCATGGCATCAATTAAAGACAGCAACGCCTGGTACATAAAAGCAGGATCAGACATGAGCGCAGACTCTTCTTTCATTACCCTATCCAGCGTCTTGCCTGCACAGTATTCCATGACTAGATAGGCAGTTCCGTTTTCCTCAAAGTGATCTATATAACCGACAATCCCCGGATGACTTAACTCCTTGAGCATTTGTCCTTCACGCAAAAAATAATGCATAAACTCCACATATTTGGATTGCATAGACGCACCGCAGGTTACCGTTTTTCGATCCGATCCCCGCAGGGCCAGCGCACTCGGAAAAAACTCCTTCACAATCACCTTTTCCCGATTATCCAACAGCCTTGCCGTATACACGATGGCCAGCTCACTGCGGGACAAGGCGCTTCGAATTTGGTATGTATTTCGCAGCTTCGTATTGCGGGCAAGCAGATTCCCGCTTGTATCCACGATCATGACTCGTCCTCCTGTCAGGTTCTTAGCTTATGTCTTTTGTATATACCGGCTTATTACACGTCTTATTATTATACCGTAAAATAGATTGATAGAAAAACAAAAGACCTGAATTCATTCCTCTGAGAAATGAATTCAGGTCTTTTGGCATTCATCTGGTCCTTTTTTCTCAAACCCCTATTAACCCAGCTTTGTTTCGGGCTTCATGCCGCGCAAGGTATGAGGATGTTTCTTGTGTTGGCTGCGCAAATTGCCTTGATCCGGTTTGCTTTGATCCGGAGTACGAATCGTCAGCGCAATCAGGAATGATACGACACACAGCACCGCAATGGTGGTAAAGGTCGGGATAAAGCCGCCAAGCAAGGCTGCGATAAAAGATCCCGCCAGTGCACCGAGGCCAAAGCCCTGATACACAATACCATAGTTTTTACTTTGATTTTTCAGGCCGAAGAAATCAGCCACAATGGCTGGAAAAACGGTAATGTTGCCGCCGAAGCAGAAAGCAATTCCTGCAACACAAGCAAAGAACAAACCATAATTCAACGGTACCAGACTAAGCACTGTAACCGCGACCGCTGTTGCCAGCAACGCACCCGCTACCACTTTCAGACGACCGACCTTATCCGATAATGCACCTAGTATGATCCGACCTGCTGTGTTGAAAATGGCGACCATTGCGACCGCATTAGCGGCAGTTGCTACATCTAGCCCCGCCATCCGTACGCCGATATCCTTGACGACTCCGATCAGGTACAATCCACTCATACAAGCAGTAAAGAACATCACGAACAGCAGATATGCCTGCTTGGTGCGCAGCATCTCTTTCACGGTGTAATCTCGCTGCGGCATACCCGCATTTTGTACCGAAGGCTTATTCACAACTACAGCCTCACGTACCAAGAAGGAACCGCCCACAATCATGATGAATACGATCATACCCCAATACAGAAATGCCTGCGATACGCCAACGGATTGAATCAGCGAACCGTTAATATATTTGAATATCAGACTGCCTGTTCCGTATGCCCCAACCGAAATACCGGAAATAAGTCCTTTTTTCTCAGGAAACCATTTGATCAAATTCGACAGTGATGTAATATATGCCGTACCGTCCGCAAAGCCTACGACAACCCCCGCCAAAATGTACAGCAGGGACAGGGAAGTTACCTGCGAGCTGAGCATTAACCCGGCTCCTAACACAACGCCTGCACATAATATCAGACGACGCAGTCCCCATTTATCCTGCAGCTTACCTGCAAACAATGTAGCAAATGCCAGCGCAAAGCTGGTAATCGAAAAGGTAATGGCGACCGAGCTAAGGTTCCAGCCAAAGCGGTCCACCAGCGGTTGATTAAACAAGCTCCAAGTGTAAATCGTTCCAAGTCCCATCTGGACAATAATCGTTCCAAGCACGACCAGCAGGCGATTTCCGCTGTTTGTTTTCATATAAATCTCCTCTTTTCATTCCGGCTCTTATAGCGTCAATTTGTCATCATGATAACCGGGAATCCGGTACACACCTGCGCCATTGAAGGAGCAAGTCTGTAAGGATTCTCTCTACATGGATCATTATAACGTCGTATGTTGGCCAGAATTCATTTGAGGAATGAAATGCACATATAGCGGAATGAAATGCCTCTATAGTCGCATAATTTGCCGAAATTCCTTGGCCTTGCTTCGACTTACCGGAATCTCCGCTTCGAGGCCGCGCAAGCGCAGGAGATACGTATGATTGAACCAGGGCACAATTTCACGAATCTGCGACAGATTCACCGTGTAGGAACGGTGACAACGGAAAAAGTCCTGCTGCGGCAAGCGGGCATGAAATTCCGAGATGCTCATCGGCATCGTATATTCCTCATGCCTTGTAAATACGCGGGTTACTTTTTCCTGTGCACACGCATAGTAAATATCGCTCGCATCGGTCACAATAATGTTGTCGTTTTTCAGCAGATTAATGCGGCCCGAAGCGCTGACTGTACTTGTTTCAGCAGCTCGAGGCTGTGCAGGTGGGGCCGTATCTAGTGATTGGGCATTCCGCTGCTCATAGGCATTTTCCAGCTTGCGCAGCATGGCGGCGATCCGTTTTTCATCATACGGCTTGAGAATGTAGTCGAATGCCTCCAGTTCAAAGGCCTGTGCCGCATGTTCTTTATAGGCGGTGGTAAAAATAATATAAGGCTTTTTGGCAAATTTGCTAATATTCTGAGCCAGCAGCATCCCGTCCAGCGAGGGAATATTTATATCCAGAAAAATGGCGTCCGTCTCCTGCTCCTGCAAAAACCGGAATACATCCAGTCCGTCCTCGAAGCTATTCGTCACCTCAATGCTGCTATGCGTCTGAATAAGATACTCCAGCTCTTCGCGCGCCGGAATTTCGTCTTCTACAATTATGGCCTTCATGACTTCTCCTTTGGTATGTCAAAATAAACTTCGGTACCCGGCTCATGCTTGAGAATAATAACTCCTTCCCCATACATAAGCTTGAGTCGTCTGTGCACATTGTACAAGCCTATTTGTTTGGCCGGAACCTGGTCATGATACAGATTATCCACAACTTCATCGCGTATACCCACCCCGGTATCTGCCACAGAAATCCGTACCTTTGCTCCCCGATCCTTTACGGAAATCGTAACTGTACCCGGCCCCTTTTTCTTCAATATCCCATGATTAATCGCATTTTCAACCAAGGGCTGGATAATCAGGCTTGGAATCTGCACAGACACCTCATCCATCACATATTCGACCTGAAGCCGATTACCGAAGCGCGCTTTTTCAATTTCCACATAGTCAGAGACCTGCTGAAGCTCCTTATGAATTTCGATCAGATCATCATTGAGCTCCAAATTATAACGCAGATAGCCCGACAAATTAATGATCAGCTCTCGCGCCTTATCCGGCTTGGTGCGTGTAGTCGAGGCAATCGCGTTCAGTGCGTTGAACAAAAAATGAGGATTGATTTTGGTCTGCAATGCCTTCAATTCGGCTTTGTTCGCGGCTTCTTTAATTTGCTCCACACGCGACACTTCCATTAACGTGGAAATGATTTGAGACAAACCAATCGCCATTGTCTGCAACGGATACGTGATTTTATAGGCTTTACGGTAATAAATTTTCAGGGTTCCGGTTACTTCCCCCCGTTCCTCTAACGGGATAATGAGCAGAGATTGAATTTGAGGCGTTTTATCATCTGCTATATGGTTGCGAATCGTGATTTTACCGCTGCGGATCGTCGATTTGGTCACATCGCTAATGATTTCGTCACCAATGTGATAACGTTCCTCACCAAAACCAACATAGGCCAGTACATTTCGAGTATCCGTAATCGCAACCGCATCTGCCTTGATATCCTCTTTTATGATTGAACAAATCGTATGCAGGGATTCCGCATTAATAGAACGAAAATAAGGCAACGTCTTGTTGGCAATATCCAGAGCGAGCTTGGCCTGTCTGGCCGCGATATTTTCCTTTTCTCCCTCGACACTCTGGATCAGCAAAACGATTAAGCCGATACTGACTTCCCCGATAATCATTGGCAGTCCGATCTTGGAAACGATATCCAGACCCAGCTCATACGGTTGTGCCATCACCAGAATCAGCAGCATCGTTAATGCTTCACAAATCATTCCTGCGGCAATGCCGACCAGCCATCTCTTGGAACGCTTAACCCGACGACCAATGTATCCAGATCCCACACCTGCCAGAATACTGGTAATCAGACATGGAATCGAGGTCACTCCCCCGATATCAATCAGATAACGGTGGATTCCTGATACAACACCTGTAATGATCCCAACCCACGGTCCAAACAAAATACCGCCCGCCATAATCGCAATGATACGAACATTCACGAGCGAGCCCTCGACTTCAATTCCGGTGTACGTGCCGAACAATGCAAACATACAAAAAATTAACGTTAGCAAAGTCAGCTCGCCCGGAGAATGGCTGTTCTTTTGCAAGGTTTCCTTAAACCGCGGGATACGGGTGATAAAAAATAAACAAATCAGCAATAACGCTGCGCGCTCAAATAGCTGCATCAGCATTTCTAACAAGGCATTCACAAGCGTTCCTCCCAAATAAAAACGGATATGCCTACATTATTAAACCCACTACTCACATAATCCAATATTGATGATGCTATTCCTGGCACATATGCTTGCTTTCCCGCCAATCGGGTATGTAAATCACATCATAATGTGAAACGATCGACAACTGCCACAAATTATACCATCAACTTCCAAGTAAATGTAGCAAAACCGGGGATTACCGCCTGATCACGATACTCCCCGGCTTAATTAGCCCTATAATGCTGTTTTTCGATTACTTGCTTGTGCTGGCTCCAGTAGGACTACCGGCTTCATTCTTTTCCTCTACCAGCTCTTTTAATTGCACGATCAGGGTCTCCAGTTCAGTAAATCCAGCCACCATGTTGGAGGTTATGCTTCGTTGCTCCTCTACCCCGGCCAAAATTTGCTCTGACGCTGCGCTCGCTTGTTCCGTTACACTTGCAAATTCCGTCATCTCTTGAACGACCTGGGATGAAAATTGCTGCATACTGTGCGTGCTGGCTTCCACATCCACGGCCTGAAGCAGCACTTTGTTGGCATTTTGCAGGATATCCTCCAATACTGCCTCGGTGGAATGAGCCGACTCCATACTTTGCTGCAATCGCTGCTGCCCAATATCAAACTGGCTTACGACAGAAACCATCTGTGTTCTCAGTTGGGTCAAAATACCTTCCATCGCCACCGAGGTGTCCCCTACCATTTCAGCCAAATGACGCACCTCGCCAGCCACGATCGCGAAGCCTTTGCCATGCTCTCCTGCTCTGGCAGCTTCAATTGATGCGTTCAAGGACAGCAAATTAGTCTGCTTTGAAATTCGAGTAATATCGTTAAGCATGGCAGACATGTTATCACTTTGTGTTCTAAACTCATCCAATTCCTCTTTGGTACGGCTCATGACCTGACTCAAATCCGTAATTTGAGACGTTAATGCAAGTAGTTGACCGCTCCCTTTTCCCCCGGCATTTTTTGTATCTTCCGATAGTCGCTTCAGTTCCCGGGAATGATCGGCAACATCACGGACATGCTGGTCAGATTTGGACAAGTTATCCGTTACCTCCGTGATGTTGGAAGCTTGCATCTCTACTCCTTTGGCAACCTCCTGAAAACCGATGGCCACTTCATTCGTCACATGGCCCGTAGCATCCACCTGATTTCTAAATCGCTCAGTAAAGCTGTGCAATCCGGCCACCGCTTGTCTAACCTGCTCAAACAGAAACTCAATACGCTGCCTTGTCGCATTGATATCTTTATTTTGCTCTTCACTTTTCTGAAACTGCTTTTGATTCAGCACCGAAACCACTAACAGCAGTATAGCAATTAATAGAACAACAAAAAATTCATTAACATAGCGTAATAAACCAGTAACACGAGGATCTGGCGGCGTACCGATTGTGATTTGCACAAAAATATTACATAAATTCAAGGTCATAGCTACCAGAAAATAACGGTAAGAGGGGTAAAGCAAAACTAAGGAGCAAATTAGGATGGTGGTAACCACATCTACACTCGATAAATTCAAATATATACAAATCAATACGCTAAAAAACGTAGTAATCCACGGAATAACACGAAATACCTTTCTTTTTCACATTCAGGATCGTCAAAGTTACAGCGACCGCCAAGCCCACACCATTAGATATCCACATCGAGGGGTTAGTTAATGCCGGGACAACTCCGCTTAAAGCCATGATCCAAAAAATAATGATCACCAATTTGTTTCTTTGCCACAACAATTCATTCGTTCTGTCCATAATTGTGTACGCGCTCCTTAGATGAAGATTAGGTATTTTATAAAATAAAAATGTACATGTCTACTATGTATATCGTCATATCAGAACGCGTATTGAATGATGAATCTATAACAATCTAATCTCCCTCTAACTACCAAATCATAAAAGGACAACGCAAAAAATCGCCCCCTAGCAGAGAGCGACTTTACATCTACTTAGGAATGACCGTTTCTGATTGAAAGCTGGTCATATACTCGTAACTGGTCACAACACTATGCTTCCTTGTTTTCTGAAGTCTCTCCGGCGCCTTCCGTTGCCGCCGCATCACCTTCCACAGCAGCATTTTCTACTTCAGCCGCACGTGAGACAATGATAGAAGCAAGCAGCTCCTCTCCAGGAACGTGGAGTGTTACTCCTTTTGGAAGCTTCAAATCGCTTGCGCTGACCTTGTCACCAACCTCCAGTGCGGATACATCGACCTCAATGGTAGATGGCAAATCGGCGGGAAGCCCCTCGACTTCGACTTCCGTTTCCTGCACTTGCAAAATACCACCCTTTTTTGTACCTGCAGGGGTTCCTTGATAATCAATAGAGACACGCACGCGAAGCGGCTTGTTTTTGGAAATTTTCAAAAAATCGGCATGCAGCCAATGGTTATCACGTTGTTGATAATCTTTAATGATGACCGGAATCGTTTCTTTACCTTCTATTGTGAGATTAAATACTTCTGAACGTCCGGTTCTGACAACTCTATTAAATTCCTTGGCATCGACATGTACAGGAATTCCTTCAAGCTCAGAGCCGTAAACCACAGCTGGAATCCGTCCTTTTGACCTCAATCCACGAATGGCCGAACCCTTCTTCTCTGTTCTCGGCTGGGCGGTTAGTTGAATACTTCCTCCATTAGAACTCATGATATACAACCTCCTTCAGGTTATCTTACCCATGATTTTCTCCAAGAATCTTGCCTGCTAAACAAGTCCATAATTCTATTTTACCCCTTTTTTCTGTAACTGACACACGTTTGCATAAAAAAATAGCATTTCTCGAAATCATCGAAAAATGCTATATCAATGCTATTTTAGAGTATCCGAGGCAGCTTAGCCATAAAACTTAGCCCGCCCGGTTATCGTTTACCAGTAGCAAATATTCTTCTCGGCCACTATGAATCAATACCTGCATCACAGACCGGGTCGGGTCTACTTCAATATACCGATCTGCCTCAATATCCTTGGCATCCCAATGATTGAGCCGAACAATGTAGCCGATTCGCTGTACATTAAGGGCCACCTGAATACGCGCTACCGCACGACCATCCTCCAATTCGTGTAATTCTACATGCCCGTCCCGGCACCCAGTCCCCCATACCCATACATTCCAGCCGGAATACTGCCGATCTGTACGCTCATAGATCAATTCAATCGTGCGAAAAGAAGCAGTTTCGCCTTTTGCGATTTCCTGATCCATTTTCTTATACGAACCTTCCTCTCCATTCTCCACCTTCCCGGTATCCTGATCCTGTTCAGTCGAAGAGGAGACTTGAGCTGGTTCCTCCTGATCATACAGCACCATCATTGACCAGCGCGAAACAGTCACACGATGGCCTGCTACTTCATATCGTATCTCGTTTCCGGCTCCATGTGCATCCACGACGACATGCCAGCGGTCCGATTCTGCAGGCAGTAAGACCGTTTGCTCCGTATCCGAACCGTTATAAATGACCACAATATGATTCCAGGCGTCCCCGTTAGCATGATGCCTCAGCGCAAAAGCAACCACACGTCCGCTGCTGTGCAGCACCTCCATATGCTGCTCCACCAACTCACGATGATCCATCCGGAACGCCGGGTGACTGCGCCGCAAAGCGATTAACCCTTGATAGTAGTCAAACACGGGGCGAAACCTTGCTTTGTTGGCCCAACGTATGGCATTCACCGCATCCGCGCTGCGATAGCTGTTATGATCCCCGTATTTGGAGCGCAGCAGTTCATCACCTGCATGGATAAAAGGAATGCCCTGGGAGGTCAGCACTATGCCGTTTGCCAGTAAGGACTTTCGTACGGTTTCATCCTCCAGCAAGTCTGTTACATCCACTTCCCGATACGGATCGGCTTCAGCAACCGCTTGCTCGGCTTTCCTCCCATCTTTGGGTTTTCCCTGCTCCCATTGCGGAAAACCGCAGTACTCCCGTAAGCCTCTCACGGTTATAATTTTATCCCACAGATTGAGATTATCATGCGCTGTCACATAATTAATGCTTTCCGAAGGGTGGGCTGTAAAATCATGAATAGCGCCAAAAGCGCCTTTAAGCACCTGTTCTTCCTGATTCCATGCTCCCGTAGCAAAGCCGCTCCCGGTACCGTCGCTATCCCCCTTAATAGCAGAGCGGTAGTTGTCGTTAAAAACGGCAAAGCCCTTGTCACGCTGCGTTCCTTTTAACGTAAGCAAAGGCTGCGGGGACTCTCCCCCCGTCCAAGGCTCACCATAGATCAGCAGATCAGGACGCACCTCAGCGCGCAGCTCTTGTGTAAACTGCTCCACCGTTGGTGTATCCATCAGCCCCATCAAATCAAAGCGAAAGCCGTCTATATGATATTCCTTAGCCCAATAGCGCAGCGAATCCTTGATATACTTGCGAACCATTGGACGTTCGGTTGCCACCTCATTACCTACACCTGACCCGTTGGTAAGCTGTCCCTGCTCATCTGTTCGGTAATAATAACCGGGTACGACAGGCTCAAACGGTCCCTTTTCCACCGAATAAGTATGGTTGTACACGACGTCCAGAATGACACCGATGCCTGCAGAATGCAAAGACTGCACCAGTTGCTTCAGCTCACGTATACGTGCCTCCGGATCAGCCGGATTTGAAGAATACGATCCCTCCGGTACATTATAGTGCTGTGGATCATAGCCCCAATTATATTCGGTTTCGAGTTCCGCCAAATCATTCACCGTATGGAAATCAGCGACCGGGAGCAAATGAACATGTGTAATGCCCAGCTCCAGCAAATGATCCAGCCCGATGCTGTTGCCCGCTCCATCCTTTAAACCCGAATACGTGAAGGCCGCAAACCTCCCCTTTACGGCAGACAGGTCTTTTTCACTCGCATTAAAATGTCTATCCATTGAAAAATCACGTACATGAAGCTCATAGATAACGGCATCCGTGGCCCGCTCAAGTGTAGGACCCATGTCCTCTTCCCATCCGTCCGGGTTGGTTTGCGCCAAATCAATGATCACCGTACGCTGCCCGTTGGCTGACACCGCTGTCGCGTAAGGGTCAGCGACATAATGAACGGTGCTGTCCGCCCACTCCAGCCTGTACATGTAATAATGGCCGTTCCAGTCGCCTTCCAGCGCTATGGACCATACACCTCGATCATCACGGCTCATCAGAAATTCCCGACCGCCGCCATGCTCCTGAACGATCCCTTCCTGATCGTACACCCCCGCGTCGTCATACAACGCCACATGCACCTGCTGCGCAGTTGGCGCCCACACCTTAAACAGACTGCCCGCAGATGTATAAGTAAGCCCCAAATCATAGCCTTCATATGTGGGATATGTTGTGTGCTCAAGCTGTTTGAAATCAGACATTCCTGTTCACCACCCATTTCTGTACATCGGCTTTCGCCTCTGTTCATCCATCATTTATGATGTTTATGACTTGTCAATATACCTCAGGCTTTAAGCAAAATTCTCACCTCATAGGCTATCAAAATATGACAAGTTTGAAAAGTCGGATGATTTTCAATACGGATGCTGCTTCCATTTCACACGCACACTCCATTTTATGACAAAACCATGAACAGGCTACAGCATTCGCCCTCAAGGCATGGCAATATTCCCTTGATCTTATCTCAGGACAGTCTGCGTTTATCCATTTGAAAAATATCAACGGCAAGCCGCCGATCACACCTCCACGCTGTCCGTGAATCATGGTGCCGCCTGTGTAACCAATCAGCAGCGGAAGCAAATAATTTTTCATCAGATCAACCAGCTGGGCAAAACCCTCGTTCGGGAACCATCCGGTCGGAATAAAGAGTGCCGTGATCAACCCCCACGCGATAAAGGCCCCCATATTGGGCATAACCATCCCGCTGAGAAAACGGCCAAAACGTTGTACGGCGACGCGAGCGCCTCCGTTTGAATTGGACTTTGCGTCCATTGTGCTCATATTCATATCCTCCTTATGAGTAACTAGCATCACTACCTTTGCTCAAAATTTATACTAAATGACAGCGCTATCTTCATCAACGAAATGAAAACGTACTTTCGTCATGAACGTTGATGACAACATTTAAATTTAAAATAACCATGAAGATAATATACCTGCATAATTCTTCTTAATATGGCCTGTAACTATAGAAATTAGTCGGAATACCATGCTCTCAACTGTACAATTCTGATACGGGGACAATCCTCTAAAAAGGGGAAAACACGTAATTACGCTTGCCTAAAAAGACAAAAAAATAGCCGCAATGTCAAATCATCGCGACTATTTTATACAAAAACGAGCGGACAAACGACGCTATAATTCCATACTACATTGCACTATTCATGACTCATCGGCAGTCAATTTCTTGTACTCATCGGCAGTCAATAGCTTGCCCAAAGCTTCCTCCACATCGCTACCGATCTCCACCTCGATCATCCAGCCTTTTTCATAAGGAGATTCGTTCACCAGCTCTGGCGTGCTTTCCAGCGCTTCATTTAACCTCAAAACAGTTCCCGTCACTGGAGCAAAAAGATCGGATACCGTCTTTACCGATTCAATTGTACCAACCTCTGCTCCCTGAGCAATCGCTGCTCCCTCCGCAGGTAATTCGACAAAAACAATATCACCCAGTTGATGCTGTGCAAAGTCTGTAATACCCATCCGTACTGTTCCAGCTTCTGTGCGCTCAACCCACTCATGTTCCTCCGTATACCAAAGCTGCTGTTTCACTTCACTCATCCTGTTCCGCCTCACTTCCAAATGAATTAGATCGCTTCTGCTCATTTATCTAGACAGGTTAAGATTATGATAATAAGAACACCCATGTCAATAATACTAACAAAAAAACTTCACATCACTTCATGTAGCGCTCTATATGAAAATATGATAAGGTATAACAAACGCTTACATATCCTTATTTATGCATAAAATGTTTTTCGGATTGATTTTCATGACATTTTTATTGACATTTTGAATGAATTTGCGTATTAATGGGTTATAACAAATGCTTTTGGAAACATCCCGACAACTGCAAACGCGGATGAACGCGGAGGGAGAGACTACCAAGATTCGCATAGCTGTTGCCACTTGCAGGACAGTGGTACACGCGAATCGGATCAAGTTGTTATCTGTATGACCTGGTAACAACAATGGTTTCCAAAGGTAGCGCCGAAGGAGTAAACCTGCACCAGGTGAATCTCTCAGGCAAAAGGACCTCTGCCGGACGCATCTCTGGAGAGCATTCGCCATGAAGCGGATCACCCAAGAGGAAACCTGGTACACGCCGGGGTAACTTTCAGGTATCAAGGACAGAGCTGAAAAAAGAGTATGGACCACTGTTCATACGTTTTTTTCGGCCTGTCTTTTTTGTTTAGCCGATCACACCGGATAGGAGTGGAAAAATGACTACCTTGCGCAAAACACCGCTGTATTCGTCATATGGGACGCTGCCCGGGGTCCGTTGTATTGACTTTGGAGGCTGGGAGCTTCCCGTACAGTTTAGCGGTATCCAAAAGGAGCATGAGGCCGTCCGGCAACATGCGGGGTTATTCGATGTATCGCATATGGGCGAGTTTTTGGTTGAAGGCAAAGAAGCCCAAGCTTTTCTGCAACGGGTAACGACGAACGATGTCAGCCAGTTGGAACCGGGCCAGGCCCAATACTCGCTCCTCTGTTACCCCGACGGGGGTGTGGTAGACGATCTGCTTGTTTACTGCAAAGGGCCGGAGCGTTACATGCTCGTTGTGAATGCCTCCAACATCGACAAGGATTGGGATTGGCTTATTCGCCACGTGCCTGCATCCGTTCAACTGGAAAATGTATCAGATGCTATCGCATTGCTGGCGTTGCAAGGTCCGGAAGCAGCACGTATTATCTCGGCTGTGACAGATCCGGACATAACAAATCTGGCCTCCTTCCGATTCCGTGAGAACGTGCAGCTGTTCGGAGTGAAAGCACTTGTCTCCCGCACCGGTTATACGGGGGAAGATGGTTTTGAAATGTATATACCTGCAGCGGAAGCTCCGGCTGTATGGGAAGGTTTGCTTCGTTCGGGTGAATCGTATGATCTGATTCCCGCCGGGCTTGGTGCCCGGGATACACTGCGCTTTGAGGCACGGCTGCCGCTGTACGGACAGGAGCTATCTGCTACGATTTCACCGCTTGAGGCTGGCTTAGGCTTTTTCGTCAAGCTGGGCAAGGGTGATTTTATCGGCAGAGAAGCGCTGCAACGCCAAAAAGAGCAAGGTATCCCTCGCAAGCTGATTGGACTGGAATTGCTGGATCGCGGTATCCCGCGCGCTCATTACCCGGTATTCGCGGAAGGACAGCAAATCGGCGAGGTTACAACGGGAACCCAGTCGCCAACCTTAAAGCGCAATTTGGGTCTGGCTCTGGTCGACAGCCGTTTTAGCGCTCTATCCACACCACTGGAGGTCGAGATCCGTGGCAAACGCCTGCGCGCCGAGGTGGTAGCAGCACCTTTTTATAAACGTTCACGTTGATTTAAGCACTCTTCATTTTTATATAGCGAACATGTCAGATATGAACTTCTGGATTTTCCAGTTCACGATTATTTATTAGCCAATTTATGATTTTAAATTTTGCTTTTTCGAAAGGAGCCAGAACCTATGAAGCAGCATCGCTATCTGCCCATGACCGAACAGGATCAAACCGAAATGCTGCGCGTGGTCGGCGTATCGTCCATTGACGATTTATTCAGTGATATTCCAGAGGATATCCGATATCAGGGCGAACTGCCCATGTCCTCTCGACTGGACGAAAGAGGCTTAACCCGCCATCTGGCCGAGCTGGCCGGGCATAATGCCAACACAGACACACATGCCAGCTTTCTTGGTGCAGGGATTTATGATCATCATATTCCCTCCGTCATTCAGCACATTACTTCGCGTTCGGAATTTTACACCGCCTACACTCCCTATCAGCCAGAGGTAAGCCAAGGCGAGCTGCAAGCCATCTTCGAATTTCAATCGTATATTTGCGAATTAACAGGCATGGCTGTAGCCAATGCCAGCAT
>NZ_ASSB01000068.1:0-15564 GCF_000520755.1 Paenibacillus sp. 1-18 | reverse complement strand
GCGTTAGCGGCATGGGCGTCTAATACTTTATTTTCTGCCGACGCCAACGTCGGAATTTATTCACAAATAATTCATTGTTATTATCACTTGCGATTCATTATAGTACATAGTATTAATAGTTAACTATATGTATTATGCGTTATACGGAGGTTACTATGAAAGAAGCTGATTTAAGAGACCAACTAAGAGAATCCGTTCAACGGATTTATAGTATGGAATTATTCAGTAGTCTGACAGCGCTTGTCCAAGGTGAAAACCATGTACTTCAATATTTGGTTCAGCATCGAGAGGATGAAATTAATCCTTCCTTACTCAGCGACCATCTGCATGTATCCAGATCAAGAATTACGGCAGCGCTTACGGGCTTAAGAAAAAAAGGCTATGTCACTATGGAGATGTCTGAGCAGGACAGACGACGGATGTGTGTAAGGCTTACACCGGACGGTGAATCGTTGATTAAACAAAAGCAGGAGAGAATAGAAGGCTATTTTGATGCGCTTGTGGCCGGCTTGGGCGAGGATGATGTAAAAGAATTTATACGGTTGATTGAGCTTTCCATGAGCATTATGAATTCGGATTCCACTGGAAAATAACATAAGATGAGGGTGTACAGAATGAGGTATACAATAATAGCAGATAGCTGCTGCGACTTAACAACAGAACTTAGAGAGCAGCTGCAGATTACTACGATTCCGTTAAACATGACATTGGGAGAAAAATGCTTCATTGATGATGACGCGCTGGACTTGCCTCAGTTCATGGAAGAAATGAAAGCCTGTACAACCAAGATTGGATCTGCATCACCGTCACCCTTGCTTTACAAGGAAGCCTTTCAAGGCCCGCATACTTCCTTTGCCATTACATTATCCAGTAATCTGTCCAGTTCGTATGCCAGTGCATTGGTAGGAAAAGATATGGCGGAGGAAGAAAATGGGGCAGATGTCCATGTATTCGATTCGAAAAGCGCGTCGGCTGGACAAGTTTTGTTAGCTCTTAAGCTTCGCAAGCTGATTGACGAAGGATATCATAAAAGCGAAATTATCTCTTCTCTGGAAACCTTTATCACAAAGATGAAGACTTACTTTGTATTGGAAAACCTCGATAATTTGGTGAAGAATGGACGAATGAATAAAATCACGGGCAAGATACTATCATTTTTGCATATCAGACCTATTTTAGGTTCCGACGGTGACGGGAATATCGCCTTATTTACTCAGGCACGCGGCCAAAATCAAATCATCGAAAAATTGGCAGATACCATTGAGAAAAGTGGTAGGGATACCATGGGGGAAAGCATCGTCATTACCCATTGCAATAATCCCGGTCTGGCGGAAAAATTAATGAATGCGTTGAAGAATCGTTATCAATTCAAAGATATTCATATTGTGTCCACCAGAGGGATCAGTTCGATGTATGCCAATGACAAAGGAATTATTATGGCTTTTTAAGCTATTCAGGGTTTATTCCTCGCTCGAACGAGTGTGGGATAAACCCCGTTTTTATATGCTGGGGCTTTACAAAGGTTCAAGCCTATCCCAATTTTCTGATGATGACTGAAGCGTTTACGGTGGTTTGAGTTCCCCCAGCCAATGTTTGCAGAGTAACTGGAGTGGCAGAGCTATGGTTTCGCAGCGTGAGAACATCGCCACATGCCAGAGTGAGGATGGCTTGCCCTGTGTTCTGCTGCGTGCCGGCTCCTGAACCGTATAGGGTTCCTCCAGCCAGGGTGCCATTAATAAAGATGGCAAACTGGTTAGGCTCTACACCCGACACAGAAAAGTGAACCTCATAGTTCCCTGCGTCGGCGACAACAATCTGTGTCGTTCCGGGAACATGAGCAACTCCAGGCGTAAGTATACCATTTGTATCAAAAATAATATCTCCTTCAATCGGAACGACTTGAGGTCTCAGGTTGTAAATATAACCGAACTGCCTTACTTCGCCTGCAGCAGAATCCCGCTCCGTCCCTAATGCGTCATGAGGAATATTCACATGGACAAGTTGTTTTTTGACGATAATATCCTTGCCAAAAAATTTCCGTTTCGAGCGGATTTTTTTCTTTGGGGGCGTCTCATCAAACTTTTTTTCTAACTTATCAAACCAGGAACGGATAAAAACATCTTTTTTACGGCCTTTTTTTCGTTTTAATTCAGGACGACCCAATACAAACACCTCCATATGGTTTGTTGTATACTACTCCATTCATCTAGGAGAGGCATGGATATTTGTCCTGCGTTTTATAGGCAACGACCTATCTTTGGTTAAAAATAGGCCTGTGTACAAGGTACATTCGTCTAGTAAGTAAAATGGCGCCTGTGCTGTAGCCTTGCATTATACCAAGGAACAGTTGAAGGCGCCGAAAAAGGCATGTATCAGGATGAAGCGGTTTGAAGCCGCTTTTTGCGTACGTATAGGGCGTACAGAATCCCGCCAAGCAGGCACAGGATACAGGCCAAGCCTGCCAGCAACCATGCCGAAGCGACCGCTCCGCCACGGTCCATGCTGTTTCCAAGCCATAAGGGCAGGAGGGCGCCCCCGACTCCACCTGCACCGATAAGCAGGCTGGTAGTAGATTTTTCTGTGCCTGGCATCATTTTGCTGGCAAAAACGAGTGCGATGGAAAAAATGCCGGACATGCCCAGCCCCAGCAGTGCAATAAGGACAATGGCAGCGGCAGTACCCTTAATCAGCGGGAATACACACATCAGCACGGTCGCCGCCAGTGAGCTCAGGGCGACAAAGACGCCGTAGCCGTACCGATCGGCAATGCTGCCTGTGAATAGTCGTCCGGTGGCCATCGCTAGCCAGTAGCAGGTAACACTGAGTGCTGCCTCGGCTTGCGTGAGTCCCAGGCGCTCAATAAACATGGACGGCAGGAAATTAGCCAGACTCATCTCTGTCCCAACATAGATGAAGAAAAATACAATGAACAGGGCCAGCAGCCTCCAATTCCCTATAGGGCTAGCTTTAGAAGCTTTCATCTTCGGTGAATTAGAGGAGGAGGACATATGGTTGTTCCCTCGTTGTTCCTGTTCGTCCAATACAGTGTCCAGTTTGCCGAAGGACCCCCGTAGCCAAGCTACGACCGCAATGGCTGCGAACATGGAGATCATGGGAAAAGCCAATCTCCACCAGCCGAGAGCAATGAACTGGCTGGCGATAGCAGGCATAGCCAACGCACCAATTCCAAAAAAGACCTCCAGCCGGCTCATAGCAGCGCCCGTTCCTTGAGTAATACCACTAATAACGATGGTACCGATGAGCGCTTCTACCATGCCAAAGCCAAAGCCAGCTGCCGCCCCGACGGCGTATAGCCATCCCCAAGGGGGCAGCAGTGAGTACAGCACTTCTGCCGCACACAACAGGAGCAGAGCGAATACCAGGCTTCGGCGTTTGCCGAAATTTCGTGCAAGCCACGGCGACAGCAGGACGCCAGCCAGAAAGCCGGAAAATTGGGCGAAAATCAGGCTTCCGCCCTCCGTATAGTTTCTGCCGTAGTGTTCCAGCAGCACAGGTAGCAGGGACCCTACAACCACGTGTGCCAGACCAATCAAAAAATAAGACAAGCTGCCAATCCATAGCAGTCGTTTCATGTTGAACTTCTTTAATACCTAATTTGCGCTCATACAGCAGACTGATCTGTAAACCAGAACTGTGAAATCAGGCCTGTATAAGTCGGATATATGTTGTTATGATAGCTCCAATACTTGAAAGCCGTAGCCGTCAATGGTGATATCTCCTTCCAGGAATTTGCCGCTAATCAGCTCTTTCCCTTTTTGGTCGTCCAGATGTACATGTTGTATCTGGGCGTTATGGTTCAGGATGAACAGATACGATTTTCCATATTTGGTACGTACAGTAGCTTCTACGCCTGCAGGAGTACGTAGCAAGGATGAAATCCCTTTTTCCTCACAAATATAACCCAGCAGGCCGTCAAGGAAAGATTGCTCAGGGTCTGATGCGACATACCATGCCTCACCTTGACCGAAACGATTCCGTGTCAGTACGGGCATACCCTGATAGAAATCATCACCGTATTCAGCCAGCACCTCGGCACCTTCACTGTGCAGCAGATCGCAAAGCATGCCACATTCATATTCTCCATGCAATGCGCCTACCTTTTCTTTCATGATAATACGATTGTGTGATTCCGGCAGAAGCGCATCAATTTCTTCTACCCAAATCCCGAGCAGCTTACGCAGCTTGCCTGGATATCCTCCGGTTGTGGCCAGATCATTTTCATTGACGATGCCGCTGAAAAAGGTGGTAACGAACGTGCCGCCGCGTTCCACAAATTGTTCCAGCTTCTCAGCAGTACCCGGCTTGACCATGTAGAGTACAGGCGCGATAATGAGATCATATTTCTGGAAATCCGTTTCTACGGAAATCAGATCTACCTGCACGTTGCGCCGGAAAAGGGCAGCATAATACTTATGCACCTGGTCGACGTATTTTAATGCAACCGAGGGTCCACTTGATTTTTCCAATGCCCACCAATTATCCCAATCGAACAAAATGGCTATTTTGGAGTCGACAGTCGCGTCAAGGAACCGGTCTCCTATTGCTCCAAGCTCGCTGCCAAGCTGCGCTACCTCACGGAATACACGGGTGTTTTCATGCCCGGCATGCTCAATCACAGCTCCGTGAAACTTCTCACAAGCACCAATCGAGCGGCGAAGCTGGAAGAACATGACGGTGTCCGCGCCATGGGCCACCGCTTGGTAACTCCATAGCCGCATGATGCCAGGCCGCTTGAGCGAATTGTACGCCTGCCAGTTTTGCTGGCTCGGTGTTTGCTCCATGAGCATAAAGGGCTGCCCATCCTTTAGGCCGCGCATCAGATCATGAGCCATCGCGGTATAGCTTACAGGCGTATTAGCCTGAGGGTAGCTGTCCCAGGATACAATATCCATGTGTTTAGCCCATTTGAAATAGTCCAGTTGCTTGAAAAAACCCATCAGATTGGTCGTTACCACAGCATTGGGAATATGCTTTTTAATCGCGTTATATTCCAGCAGATAGCAATCGAGCATACTGTCTGAATTAAAGCGTGCATAATCAAGGGAAATTCCTTGAAAGGAGGAGTGATCTTCTCCCCAATGCTCGCTCAGATTATTCGGGGGCACAATTTCATCCCAATCATAGAAGGTGTGACCCCAGAAGGAGGTGTTCCACACCCGGTTCAGTTCTTCCAATGATCCGTATTTTTGCTTGAGCCATACCCGGAACGCGGCAGCGCAGTTGTCACAATAGCAATCACCGCCGTATTCATTGGATACATGCCACACGAGGATAGCGGGATGATTTTTGTAGCGCTCGGCCAATCGGTCAGCCATATGCTCCGCGTATTTGCGATAGGTTGGACTGTTTGGACAGGAGTTGTGGCGGCCGCCAAATTTCCGCTTGCGTCCGTCAGCATCGACCCGCAGAATATCTGGATAACGGGTAGCCATCCAGGCGGGGTGTGCTGCGGTGCTGGTTGCAAGACAAACGAAGATACCGCTTTCATATAGACTGTCAATCAATTGATCCAGCCATTCAAAATGATATGTGATTTCGTCCGACTGAAGTTTGGCCCATGAAAATACGTTGAGTGTGGCGATATCAATCCCTGCCAGCCTGAACATCCGTAAATCCTCCTGATGTGTGGCCTCATCCCATTGCTCGGGATTGTAATCTCCACCATAAAATACTTTAGGGAGTTTGCCGCTTATCATACCAATCACCTTTGTATATAAGAATAATTCTATCTTATAATACAAGTAACGGCTTTTAAATATAATAAAATGAACTTGGGTATAACAATATGGATCTATAAGAGAAATACATACCTGCATACGTCGGAGGTGCTTTTATGATTTTGACTCCCCATCATTTGCGATTTTTTCTGACTACGCGTGAGCATTCTTTACCGCTTTTTATTGAGAGCATCGGATTTAACAGCAGGCAGGAGGATGTGTCCCGTCCAGAGGGATATCCGTGCTTTCACTGGATTCAGACGGTGACCGGTGAAGGGATATTTACATTTAAAGGGGGGACTTTCCGTCTGGGTGAGCAGTCCGGGGTTTTGCTGCTACCAGGCGAATCCCATGCATATAGACGTGCGACCAAGATATGGCGAACGTTATACATCACATTTGACGGGCCCATCGCCGCTGCTGTATTGACTGCTCTCGGATTGAAGCATACGCGCGGGTATCATTGGGACCCGGATAGCGAGCTGCATACTTTTGGAGAAGGTATCCTTCATTCCCTGGTTAGCGAACGTGATTTATCAGGATTAGATGCATCGGCCAATATATACCGCTTTCTGACGCTGTTGCGTAAATATGGGCAGCACAGCTCGATGCCTTCTCTGTCACATAATGTGGAACGTTTGGCGCCCGTACTGGCCTTTATGGAGCAAAATTACGCCAGTCCGGATGTGGGACTGTCTGATATGGCGGTCATGATGAATGTTAGCGCCCGTCATTTAAATACATTGTTCAAGCAGGCTTTTGGCGTGACATCTTATGCTTACCTGATTGTGATTCGGCTGCGCAAGGCTAAAGAAATGATGACAGAGTACCCGTATTTGACGGTTAAGGAGGTTTCGGAGCGGGTAGGTTTCCGGGATGTCAGCCATTTTGTGGCAACTTTTCGCCGTGCTGAGGGAATTACGCCGGAAAAGTTCAAATTACTATATACATAAGGGTATTTTATCGAAATACTCTTTCTTACTTGGGAATGCTCATTATATGAAGCATTCCTTATTGTTTTTTTCAGGGTGAGGGGGTATAAAATAATAGTTCATTTGTTTCATCAATCTGATGTGCAGGTGACATAATAAACATACGATCCAAAGTTCTTTTGTAAAACCCCGATCAAGAAGGAGTTAATGAAATGCTAAGCAAAGTCAAAAGATTACTAATCGGTCGTCCTCGAAAGTCGACGGCTCTTGAAGAGGAGAAACTAAACAAGCTCAAGGCTCTGGCCATTCTGTCCTCAGATGCTTTGTCCTCTGTAGCTTACGGCACTGAGCAAATTTTGCTGGTTTTAATTACAGCAGGCTTCGCTGCTCTATGGTATTCCATACCTATATCCATCGCGGTTCTAGGATTGCTGCTCATTCTGATCCTGTCTTATCGGCAAACAATCTTTTCCTATCCAGGTGGCGGTGGTGCCTATATCGTTGCTCAAGATAATTTGGGTAAGGCCCCGAGTCTGATTGCAGGCGGCTCCTTGCTGGTCGACTACATTCTGACGGTTGCGGTCAGCTCGTCAGCAGGTACAGATGCCATTACATCGGCATTTCCATCATTACACGATCATCGAATCGCGATTGCTCTGACCATGATTATCTTTTTGACCATTATGAACTTGCGCGGGGTGACAGAATCTGCCTCGGTGCTGGCTTTACCGATTTACTTATTTGTTATTTCCATTTTTGTTCTGATTATTAGTGGTGTCATTCATTACATTGCAGGGGGAGTCCATGCTGCGGCACCGCAATTTGGAGCCACGGTATCCAACGTCAGCCTGTTTCTCTTACTGAAGGCGTTTAGCTCGGGTTGTTCGGCGTTAACTGGGGTAGAAGCTGTCTCGAATGCCATTCCGAACTTTCGCAAGCCTGCTGCCAAAAATGCGGCAACCACATTGATGATGATGGGCTTGATTCTCGGGTGCATGTTTATCGGGATCAGTTTGCTGGCTTATTGGTATGGTGTTCGTCCGAATCCGCATGAAACCGTCATCTCACAAATTGCGAATGCCACTTTCGGACGCGGTGTCATGTATTACATTATTCAGGGCGTGACAGCGCTCATCTTGTTTTTGGCGGCAAATACGGCCTATTCCGCCTTTCCGTTGCTCGCTTTTATGCTGGCTAAGGACAAATACATGCCGCATATGTTCATGGTTCGTGGGGATCGACTCGGATACTCGAATGGTATTCTGTTTTTGAGTGTTTTCTCGGCATTACTGGTCATTGTTTTTGGTGGGAATACAGAAAATCTGATTCCGCTGTATGCTGTAGGGGTATTTATCCCGTTTACGCTTTCGCAGCTAGGGATGATGATTCGCTGGATTCGGCTCAAGCCGTCCGGCTGGGTCGTTAAGCTTGCCATTAACACGATCGGCATGCTGACCACGCTGTCGATTACGCTTATCTTTATTTTTACCAAGTTTAGTCAGGTTTGGATGGTGTTCATCTTCCTGCCATTGGTACTGTATTTCTTTATGAAGATCAATATTCATTACAAAAATACGGCTGAGCAGCTGCGCATTGACATTACAAAGGATAAACCGATGGTCAAAGGCAATACCATTATTATTCCGGTGGCAGGAATTACTCGGGTCGTCATGAATACCATCAGTTATGCCAAAACGTTGTCGGACAATGTGGTCGCTGTATATGTTGGTGTGGATGATGATGCAATTCGTAAAATGGAGCAGAAATGGGAAGAATGGGATGTCGGTATCCGCTTGGTGGTCTTGAAATCCCGTTATCGTAGCATTATTAATCCGCTCCGCAAGTTTATTGATACAGTGGAATGGAAAAAAGCAGACGAGGATCATATAACTGTCCTCATTCCGCAATTCATTACCAAGCACTGGTGGGAAAATATTCTGCACAATCAGACCAGCTTGCTGATGAGAGCTTATCTGCTCAATTATAAAGACATCATTGTAACGACGGTTCCTTTTCATTTAAATAAATAAAATGACTGCCGATTGGCCCATACGCAAGGGTGTATGCTGCATATCGTATTTATGTACCATATACTAAAGGAGGAAATGACACATGGGTCACGTTGGAGGCTACGGCGGTGGAGCATGGACTTCCACAACTGCAATTTTGGTATTGTTTATACTACTGGTCATCATTTCCCGTTCGCTTTGGGTATAACAGTCCTGCAAGGGAATAGGGAACAGCTAGCTATAGCTTAACAATCTGAACATCTTTTGGCCGCAGATCATGCGGCTGGGAGATGTTTTTTACATACGGAGTTATTTACTTTGATGATTGTGTATTATAGATACAAAATGTATCGCAAAAGATCACTATGGAGGGATAAGATGCCCGAAGTACGGAATGAAATGGAGCATGACAAATTGAAGTTTGTAGATACGCTGAGAGCGCTGGCTATTATTGGGGTTTTGCTGGTGCATATCAGTCAGCATGTTGACGGAATCAACGGATGGATTCAAAAAGGCTTGAGTATCGGCGCCAAAGGAGTCGCTTTATTTTATCTGGCAAGCGCTTTTACGCTATTCCTGTCTCTGAGCAGACGCTCGGGGGACAGGACAGAAGGAATTTCGGCTTATCTGATACGTCGTTTTTTTCGAATTGCTCTTTATATTACGTAATGCTCGGGATCTATTTAATTGTGAACGGGACAGTTCCCCGATTTTGGCTTGGAGATCAGGAGAGGGTCACGGTCGCCAATATTGTAGCCCATGTCCTGTTTTTGAATGGCCTCAATCCGTACTGGATCAATAGCATTATCGGGGTGGAATGGTCCATAGCGGTGGAATGTATGTTTTATCTGTTTGTCCCCTTATTATTTAAACTAATCCGGTCAGTTCGTCATGCTGCCTGGTTTGTCATGATTGTGCTTGTGCTAAGCTTCGGGCTGGGTATATTGTTGTTTTTTATTTGGAAGAACGAGCGGCATTGGAAAAGCATAGACCGGGTCAGTTGGGGCTTGCTGCTTGTATCTGTGCTATTTGCGTTTTTTGCAGGTATGACGGATTACCTTATAGGCGCTGGGTTGCTGCTGGGGGCATATGCTTTGTATCATTGGCAGCCAATGTGGTTGCTAAATCGGGTATGGTCATGGATTGGCCGCCTCAGCTACAGTATGTATTTGACGCATATGCTGGTTCTGGGGCTGATCAGTCAAGTTAAATTCCCCTTTGCCCCGACGATCAACCTCATTATGATGTTTATGATAACGCTGCTGCTCACCACTGGACTATCCTGGCTCACTTATACGTGGATTGAACAGCCTGGTATCCGGTGGGGGAAAAGGCTCATATCGCGGATGAGGCCTATACGTGGACAGGGAGATTCGGTCAAGGAAAGCGTTGCTTAACCCTTACTCGAATCTTACATCTGATAACATTACGTTGAAGTGCTTGGAAAAATCTGTGGAATCCTTGAAAAGACCTCTTGAAAAGACCACTTGAAAAGTAACTTCCGGCCCTTTATATTCGATGTACAGCCAGGTTTTTAAATATACTGATGAGGTTTGTTGGAATTGTAAAGGAGATGCGTGCATGCTTGTGAAGCCGATCGGCTTTTTGCTTTTTTCAACGCTTGAGGGAGTGGCTGTTTTTGCACTGATTCTTAGTGTTTTTAAAATCAAAATGATTCCTTATCTATGGCAGGCCATTTTTGTAAATCTGATTATGAACCTGCAAAGCTATTTGCTCCGAGAGGAATGGTCCCTCTCGTATTTGGTACCTGTCATCAATATGCTGCTTTTTATTTTCTTACTTGCTACCATAGTGAAAATCCCGATTGTGTGGTCAGGCATTATGACTGTAACAGGTTATTTTGCGTATGCCGTTATTCAGTCGTTGCTCCTAAAAATGCTGTTCGGCAATTTGCCAGTTTCTGAGCTGCATGATGGGTCCTTGAAGGGTTATTTGCTGCAATCAATAAGCGCAGCCACAGGGCTGCTCATCTCATTTATGATGTATCGAAAGGGGATAGGCTTCTCTCCTAATTTCAAAAAGCTTAAATTCAAAGAGGAGTATGGCATTGTCATCACGCTGATTATCCTGTCGCTCATTTCAACTTCCATTGTGCTGTATTATAACGAAATATGGTTAAATATGATGTTTTTCGCGCTGGTTTCCGGTTTTTTCATCTATTATGCGCTCGGAAAGGAATACCGGGATGATTGAAATAATGGCTTCCAGGCTTGCCCACCAGATCAAGCGTACGGTGCCGGATCATCCCGCCTCCGTTCCGGTGCTTCAATATGCGCTTGCTCTCATTCTGAATGCATCCATGATCGTAGTGCTGACACTATTGGCCTCATTTTTCACTGGACGGACGGCAGCAGCTGCAACGATCCTTATCGCCTTTGCTCTGTTGCGCCAAATATCAGGAGGCATACATTTGAAAACAGGAATGGCATGTGTGCTGGTAACCTCGGTCGCTTTTACATCTATATCCTGCATCTCTTTAGACAGTTGGTGGACAAACCTGTTTACCGGAATGGCTCTAATGCTTGTTTTATGCTTTGCCCCATCCAGGATTGAAAAGCAGTCGCGCATTCCAGCTCGTTTTTACCCTCTCCTGCGACTGTTATCCTCCATACTTGTGTGTACTAATTTTGTAATCGGTTCTTCTGTAGTGGCTGTAGCTTTTTTCGTCCAGAGCCTGACATTGATTCGGGGAAGGAGGTGAAGAGGAATGGTGAGAAAAATAGTATATGGTATAGCGACATCGCTGTCTATGTTTGCAGCATTTGCTGTATCGGTAGCGAGCTATGTGTATGTTTATCAAGGCGATATCCCAGAAGAGCTGCTTAAATGAGCAAATCCTAGAATAGAAAAAATGATACATAAAGCTGCTATGGGGCAGCTTCTTTTTATGCAAAAAAATCAGGCGCTCCATGAAAGAAGCGCCCGAATGGGAGAGGAGAAACCGGACGAAGAGCTTATGGGGAAACGTAAGTCTTCTCCGCGGTTGTCTACGACATTGGTTGAATGCCGATATCCTAAGGATGCCCAGGGAAGGATTTTTTATACCTGCACAATCCTACGTTTTTCAAACGGCGGTGCATGTGGTACGATAACGTCATAATCTTTATATGGTTATGAACACATATAGAAAATAGGTGAGTTTCAGCGTGAGAGTGGTATCGGGTAGTGCCAAAGGAAGGCCGTTAAAGGCAGTTCCCGGCACAGGGACGCGACCGACCACGGATAAGGTCAAGGAAGCGCTATTTAGCATGATAGGTCCTTATTTTGATGGGGGAGTCGCGCTTGATCTGTTCGCTGGCAGTGGTGGCCTGGGCATAGAGGCGCTTAGCCGGGGGATGGACAAGGCGGTTTTTATTGATATGGAATCGAAAAGCATTGAAGTCATTAAAGAAAATTTACGAAAAACCGGATTGGAAGAACAGGCTGAAGTGTTCCGTAATGATGCCGGAAGAGCGCTCAAGGCGCTCGCAAAACGTGGAGCCCTTTTTGATGCTGTTTTTCTGGACCCGCCCTATCGTCTCAAACACGGAGATGAATTAATGAGCCGTATGGCTGAATTGGACTTGCTTCGTTCAGAGGCAATTATTGTGCTTGAGTATGAGTCTGGACATGAATACCCGGAAAGCTTCGGGCCGTTCGAACAGGTCAAAAAGGCAGTCTATGGTGAAACGGCGTTATCTATTTATAAATATGCAGCCGATGCTTTGTCGGACGCCGAAGAGCATACAGAAGCCGGAGTCACTAAATCCGGCATCACCGAATCAAGCGGGGAGGACCATCATGATTGAGCACAAACCACGTATTGCCGTATACCCGGGAACCTTTGATCCCGTGACGATGGGGCATCAGGATATCATTCAAAGAGCAGCCAGACAGTTTGATTTACTAATTGTCGCGGTTCTTAACAATATTAGTAAAAATCCGTTGTTCTCTCTGGAGGAGCGAATGGAGCTATTGCGGACTGTAACCCGTGATATTCCAAATATTGAGGTGGACAGCTTCCGTGATCTGACAGCCAATTATGTACGTCAAAAAGGGGCTCAGGTTATTGTTAGAGGAATACGGTCGGTGACCGATTTCGAATACGAGCTGCAATTGGCCTCTACGAATCATAAGCTGAACCCGGATGCGGAAACGATCTTTATGATGACAAATCCCGCGTATTCATATCTGAGCTCCAGTATGGTGAAGGAAATTGCCCATTTTGACGGCAAGGTCGTAGATTTGGTAGCACCTGAGGTTGAGGACGCGCTGCGTTCCAAGGTTAACGCGCTGCGCGGCGGCTCAACCATAAAGTCATAAAGGAAATGACGAGTAATATAAACACAATTACAGCCAACAGAGAGGCAGACAGCAAAGTCAGCTGCCAGGGATATAGAGACGCACCTTCTAATTGTGCTAAAAGCTTAGCGGCTTCCGTCATAACGAAGTGTGCGGCCTCATCATATCCGCTTTCTGCAAAGGAAGAAGCCGAGCTCCCGCTGATGTAGGCGGGAATTGTATGGTTAGCTATGCGACTGAAAGGTATCCATGCCACGAGCGTAAGCCCGCAGGCAATGATCCCATGAAGCGCTCGCGACAGGGTGAATGTGATGCCTTTGTCGGATGGTCTGGTGACTGCGGTAATTTGGAGCCAGCCGCATAGGCCGCCCCAACCCAGTACGGCGCTGATCAGTGCCGCTTGGGTGCGGAGGTCATAAGGCAAACGGCTGATTTCATAGGAACCCAGATGAATCTCCATCCAGGCAGGCCATATGAAAGAAAGCGTTCCTTGGCCTGTATATATGGATATTAGTCGAATCAGTACGGAAAAGAAAATAATAAATCCACCTGTCACCATAAGCGTCTGTACAGCATGAGATACGGTTTCGCCCAGCAGCTTTCCGAAGCTGCGGCCGTCCCGTTCTCTGGCGGATTGCGCAGCATTCCATGCGGAGCGGATCAGGGTGGTGGAAGTACGGGAAACAGAAGTGGGCCGTAGGGCAGCTGGCGTTTCCCGTTTTTGCAATTCCTTTGAGGTTGCAGGCAGTCTGGCTGTAATCCAGCCTGCCAGTAATCCAGAGATCCAGTGAACAGCAAGTAACATTCCGCCTACAGTTGCATTGTGCAGCAATCCTGTTCCGATGACGAGCAGGATGGTGATCGGATTGCAGAAATGGGCGATGGCGGTCAGTCGGCTGAGCTGAGGCTCGGTCATATCCTCCTGCTGTGCCCATTGACGCACTGCCTCCACAGCCGCAGGGAATCCGGCGGTCAGGCCAAGGGCCAGCACCCAGCCGCTTCGTCCGGGCAGTCGAAACCAGAAGCGCATGAACGGCTCCAGCAGGACACCCAGTCCATGGACCAGGCCGAAGGCGATGAGCATTTCGGATAACATCAAAAAAGGGAGCATAGCCGGGAAAATAATACTCCACCACAGTTTAAGCCCTTGAGCAGAGGCTTTGAACACCTCTTCTGGAGAGGTGACAACAGCCAATACAAGCAGGATGGCTCCGAAGCCAAGCAGCAGGGTTGTCCAGTAAGGCGTGGTATGGGCTTCCTTTTGTGTCAAAGGGTTCACCTCTCATCCATATACTAAAAGAGTCGGATGCTGTCGTCAGCGTACTATTCACGATGTTGTCGGTATGGGGTTATTCATATACGTTGTTCATATAAGTTGTCTTGTCGTAAACAATGTATGCTTATTCGAAAGGCTTGAGAACAAGCAGGTGCGCAGGATTGATTGGCGGAGGTTAGGAAGTTAGGAAGTCGGGCTGAAAGGGGGAGAAGCGATGAAGCAAATCAGCCGCAAAAGTGCTCTTTTTTCAATCGGTTATGTTTTGATGCTGACCGCAATGGTCTATGTGCTGGTCTACATGCCGACCCCTTATCTGATCTATGGACCAGGTGGGGCCAACGAGCTCAAACCGATGGTTACAGTCCAGGAAGGGGATCATAACGAACGGGGGACCTTTATGATGACGACAGTATCGGCACGTTATGCCAATCTCATCATGCTGGGCATGTCCAAGCTGGATAGCAATTCGGAGATTCAGCGCAAGGAGGATCGTTTGCACGGAAGAAGTGAGGACGAATATACAGCAGAGCAGGTATGGTATATGGGGGATTCCCAGTCCTCCGCCATGGAGGCTGCCTACAGCCGCGCCCGTATTCCGTATCGGATTGTGCCGGATTATGTGTATGTGTTTAAGGTGCCCCGATCAAACAGCGTATTTGAGCCTGGAGATGAAATATTGGAGCTGAACGGCACGAGGGTAACGAATAATCGCTCCATTCGGATTGCCTTGGAAAATGAGAAAGCGGGGACCAAAGTACAGGTAAAGCTCAAGCGCAATGGCACCTTGCTGACGGTGCAGGCTCCGTTAACGACCATCAAGGACAGCGAGACGGGCAAACAACGTCCCGGCTTTGGCGTCAGCATTGCCACGGTGCAAAAGGTAGAGCCGAAGGATGGACGTAAGACGATTCGTTTTACATCCACAGATGTTGGCGGGCCTTCGGCAGGTTTAATGTTTACGATGGAAATTTATAACCAGTTGACACCCGGTGATTTGAGTAAGGGATATCGTGTAGCCGGTACGGGCACTATTGATAAAGACGGCCAGGTGGGAGCGATCGGGGGTGCAAAGTATAAAATTATCGCCGCTGACCGTCAGGGGGCAGAATTGTTTTTTGTCCCGACGGATAATTATAAAGAAGCCAAGGCGAAAGCTGCGCAAATTGGAACCCGAATGAAGCTCGTTCCGGTGCGTACGCTTGACGATGCGCTGAATTATATGGAAAAGCTGCCCATCAAACCATAATGGGCGGTCGCAAGTAGTCGGCATACATATCGCGGATGGCGGGACGCGGCATCCCGGTTGC